>CAYMWT010000242.1:0-3804 GCA_964394055.1 uncultured Oscillospiraceae bacterium | reverse complement strand
ATGGGTCTGGCCATTGTGGATAAGCGCCGTCCCAAGGCCAACGTCTCTGAGGTCATGAACATCATCGGCGACGTCAAGGGCAAGACCTGCATTCTCTATGACGACATGGTAGATACCGCCGGTTCCCTGTGCAACGCCGCCAAGGCCCTGGTGGAGATCGGCGGCGCAAAGGAAGTCTACGCCTGCGCCACCCATGGTGTGCTCTCCGGCCCCGCCTATGAGCGGATTGAAGCCAGCCCCATCAAGGAAATGGTCTTCCTGAACACCATTCCCGAGCTGAATAACACCCCCAGCCATAAGATCAAGTTCTTGGATGTGGCTCCCGTCTTTGCCCGTGCCATCGAGCATATCCACGGTGCCACCTCCATCGCCGACCTGTTCTGAGCCGTGTTCCAGAAAACGGAAAGCTGGCTTATCGTCGGCCTGGGAAACCCCGGTACGGAATATCAGCGCACCCGGCACAACACCGGCTTCCGGTGCATGGACATTCTGGCAGAGAACCTGGGCTGTAAGGTGGATAAGCTGAAGTTCCAGGGCCTGTACACCCAGGTTTCCTGGAAGGATAAGAAGCTGTTCCTGTTAAAGCCCCAGACCTACATGAATCTGTCCGGCAAAAGTGTTTTGCAGCTGTCCGCCTACTTTCAGATCCCGCCTCAGCGGATCATCGTCATTTTTGATGATATTTCCCTTCCTCCGGGACGGCTTCGGGTGCGGGGAGAAGGCTCTGCCGGAGGCCACAACGGCATCAAGTCCATTATCCAGGAGCTGGGCAGTCAGGATTTCCCCCGGGTGAAGATCGGTGTAGGCGCAAAGCCCAATCCCGATTACGACCTGGCAAACTGGGTTCTGTCCACCTTCTCCGCAAACGAGGAAAAGGCCATGGCCGTTTCCCTGAAAAACGGTGCGGACGCGGCGCTGACCATCATTGAGCATGGGGTTCCCGAAGCTGCCAACCGCTTCAACGGCTCCAAACCGTAAAAATCGAATCTTGTCACAAAGCCACGGAAAGGGGGTTCTATCCCCCTTTCCGCGTTGTCACGTTGTTGGAAACATTTCGAGGTGAATCTATGGAAAATCTGCTCTCTCTGTTAAACACCATTCCGGAATACGCTTCCGCCCTTGCCTCCCTGAAGGAAGGCGAAAGCGTAGCCATCACCGGCATCGGTCAGATCAACCGGAGCCATATGCTGGCCGGTCTCAGCCGGGATCTGGAACGTCCTCTGGTGATGATCTGTCAGGACGATATGGCCGCCCGACGGCTTCAGGAGGAGCTGAAGTGCTTCCTGGACGGTACCGTCGTCCCCATCCTGCCGGGACGGGAGCTGACCTTCTATGACGCGGCAGTGGTCAGCCGGGCCTGGGAGCAAAAGCGGCTGCGTCAGCTGTATGATCTGGCCCAGGGAAAGACCCCCTTGCAGATTCTCACCTGGGAATCCCTGAGCCTTCGCACCATGCCGAAGGACGTGCTGATGGATGCCGCCTTCACCCTGGAGGTTGGAAAGGAATATTCCATGGAGGAGCTGATCCGTCGACTCACCGCCGCCGGCTACAGTCGCTGCGGCATGGTAGAGGGCAGCGGCCAGTTTGCCCTCCGGGGCGGCATCCTGGATATCTTCTCCCCTGCCGCCGACCAGCCCATCCGGGCGGAGTTTTTCGGCGACGAGCTGGATACCATGGGCTACTTCGATTGCAGCACCCAGCGACGCAGTGAGAACGCAGAGTCCGTTACCGTCCTGCCTGTAGGCGAGACCCAGCCCAGCCTCCATCCCAAGGGAATGGCTGGCCTGTGCCGGGACATTGCCTCCCTGATTTCCCGTCAGAAGCGGCGGAAGAATCTGAACGAGCCTCTCATTGCCACCCTGGAAAAGGATCTGGAGAAGTTCGAAAACGGTCTGAATAATCCTGCCGCTGACCGGTATATGGCCCTGATTTATCCCCAAATGGCCACTGCCATGGATTATCTGCCCAAGGGCACTCTGTTTGCCGTCTGTGATCACAGTAGCCTCCAGCGCACCGCCCGAAGCCGGGTGGAGGAAATGGGAATGCAGCTGGACAGTATGCTGGGAGGCGGTCTGGTAGCGGGAGAGCTGTGCGATTATTGCTTAACCTGGGAGGATTTCTGTCACAAGCTCACCGGACGCACCGCTGTCTACTTTGATGCCTTCGGCGGCACCTCCTATCCGGAGAGCTGCCCGCCAAAGCAGCTCTATCCCATGACCGCCAAGCAGCTTCCCGGCTACGGCGGCAATCTGGACACCGCGGCCTCGGACTTGCAGCACTACCAGAAAATGGAGTTCGGCTCTCTGGTTCTCTGCGGTTCCCGGCACCGGGCGGAGATATTGCAGCAAATGCTCCGGGATAAGGGGTTGTCCGCCTTTCTGTGCATTCCCCTGACCACTCTGCCCGGAGCCGGGCAAATCCTTCTCAGCGACGGAACCCTGCCCTTCGGCATGGAATATCCCAAGTCCAAGCTGGCCGTTCTCAGTGAGGGCCAGCTCATGGCCCGCAGTGAGCCAAAGAAGAAAGCCGCCAAAAAGACCGGGGCAACCAACCGGCAAAAGCTCAACTCCTTCACCGACCTGACCCCGGGAGACCTGGTGGTTCACGAAAACTACGGCATCGGCCGGTTCGTAGCCATGGAGCAGATCAAGGTGGAGGGTGCGGTCAAGGACTACATCAAAATCGCCTATCAGGGCAGCGACACCCTGTTTGTCCCTGCCACCCAGCTGGATTTGGTAAGCAAGTACATCGGCGGAGGCGGCGAGGACAGCAATGTCAAGCTGAACAAAATCGGCTCCGACGCCTGGCAGAAGACCAAGGCCAAGGCAAGAAAGGCTGCCAAGGACATGGCAGGCGAGCTGATCCAGCTGTACGCCGCCCGGAAGCGCCAGCCCGGCTATGCCTTTGCCGCCGACGCCCCCTGGCAGCAGGAATTTGAGGACAACTTCCCCTATCCGGAAACCGATGACCAGCTTCGCTGCATCGCCGATATCAAGCGGGACATGGAGTCTCCCACCCCTATGGATCGGTTACTGTGCGGCGACGTGGGCTTCGGCAAAACAGAGGTTGCCCTCCGGGCGGTGATGAAGGCCGTCATGGACGGCAAGCAGGCGGCCATTCTGGTGCCCACCACCGTCCTTGCCCAGCAGCATTACCAGACCGCCGTGGCCCGGTTTCGGGGCTTCCCCGTGAATATTGACGTACTCAGCCGGTTCCGCACCCCAAAAATGCAGCAGCAGACCCTGCGGAATCTGGCCTCCGGCAACGTGGATCTGATCATCGGCACCCACAAGCTGCTGCAAAAAAACGTACAGTTTAAAGATCTGGGTCTGCTGATCATCGACGAGGAGCAACGCTTCGGTGTCAGCCACAAGGAGCGCTTAAAGGAAATGTCCAAGGGCGTGGATGTGCTCACCCTTTCCGCCACTCCCATTCCCAGAACTCTGAACATGGCCCTGTCCGGCCTGCGGGACATGTCCACCATTGAGGAGCCTCCCGCTGACCGGTATCCTGTCCAAACCTTTGTTATGGAGCATAACAATGCCGTGATTGACGACGCCATCCGCCGGGAAGTGGAGCGTGGAGGACAGGTCTACTACCTTCACAACCGGACGGAGACCATTGACCAGTGCGCCAGCGCCCTGTCACGTCGAATCCCCGGCCTTCGGATAGGCGTGGCCCACGGTCAGATGAGCGAGGATGCCCTGGGAGACGTGATGCAGGCCATGGCCGAAGGAGAGATCCAGGTACTGGTATGCACCACCATCATTGAGACCGGCCTGGACATTCCCAACGCCAACACCC
>CAYMWT010000241.1:0-3812 GCA_964394055.1 uncultured Oscillospiraceae bacterium | reverse complement strand
AAAACTGGACCTCGCATTTCTGTGAAGTCCAGCTTTTCTTAACTTAATGACATTGTGCCTTCGGGCGGCCTCTTTTTTTGCGAAAAATCCCTTTCTCTTTGTTCACAAACTATTTACAGAAAACCAGAAGAAAATTATTGACCGGCCGGTCTGTTTTTGCTATAATACAGACCAGTCGGTCGGTTTTTATGCCGCACCGAAAAATGATCACCGCAAAGGGGCGTTACTATGAAGCAAACCCAGCGCAATGCCTTGTCCCGCCAGCGGATTCTGGCAGGAGCCAAGGATGTCTTCTCCCGGTATGGCTACCATGCCGCGTCCATGAATACCATCTGTTCCGAAAATCAGATCTCCAAGGGCATCATCTACCACTATTTTAAGGATAAGGATGAACTGTATCTTCTGTGCGTGGAAAGCACCTTTCAGGCCGTTACGGAGTATCTCCGGGCAGCTGCCGAAACCCTTTCTGGCTCTGCTGAAGACCGGCTGAATGGGTATTTTAACGCCAGAATCCGGTTCTTTACGGAAAACCCACAGGATCTGGGGATCTTTGCCTGTACCCTTTTTGACCCCCAGGAGCACCTCCAAAAGGAAATTGCCAATCTCCGCAAGCCCTTTGACGCATTGAACATCTCCATATTTACGGAAATGCTGAGAAGTGAGCAGCTGCGGCCGGGCCTGGACGTGGAGTCAATCGTTCAGGACTTCGGCATGTACATGGACTATTTCAATCTCCGCTTCCTTTCGGAAACCCCTGACCAGGGCTCCCCGGAGGAAATTCTAAAAAAGCATGAAGAAAGGTGTCACCGTCAGCTGAATACCCTGCTGTACGGGATCATAGGTGAAACACATGGCAAAAACCAGCAATGACAACATCCTCGCCACCATGAAGCCCACCAAGGCCATTGTGAAGCTGGCCATTCCCGCCACCCTGGCCCTCCTTGCCAAGGCCGTCTACAACATCGTGGATACCGCCTACATCGGTATGCTGAAGGACGACATCGCCCTGGCTGCCGTGGGCGTTACCGTTCCCCTGCTGCTGATCATGGTTTCCATTGAGAACATCTTCGCCGCCGGTGCCGCCGTTCTGGCCGGCCGTCAGCTTGGCTCCAAGGACATGGACGCTGCCAGCCGCACCGTTACCACCATCATCGGCATTTCCGTGTTCATCGGCATCTTCCTGTGCGTGGTCGGCATTCTTTTCATCGAACCCATTATGCGTGCCTTTGGCGCCTCGGAAGCGTCCCTGCCCCAGGCCAAGGATTACGCCTTCTGGATGTTCGTGGCAGCCCTGGCCAACCTGCCTGCCCAGAGCATGAACTGCGCTGCCAGAGCCGAGTCCTCCGTGAAGATTTCCTCCATCGCCGTCATTACCGGTGCTGCCATGAACGTGATTCTGGATCCCATTTTCATGTTCTCCTGGGGTCTGAATCTGGGTGTGGCCGGCGCGTCTCTGGCCACCACCGTCTCCCAGTTCGTCACCTTCTTCATTCTCATCTGGTTCTTTGCCAGCGGCCGCTCCATCATAAAGATCCGGCGCAAGTCCTTTATGCCCAGCTGGAACCTGATCAAAACCGTGGCCCTCATCGGCATTCCCACCGCTGTCATCCAGATCTGCCTGTCCGTGGCCGCATCGCTTACCAACATTGCCGCCGCTTCCCTGCCCCAGTCTGACGAGATCATCGCCGCCTATGGCGTAGTGCAACGTCTGATCCTCATTGGCTGCTATGTGATCATGGGCTTTATGCAGGGCTACCAGCCCGTAGCCTCCTACGCCTTCGGCGCTCAGGACGAGGATCGGTTCCACCAGTCCGTCCGCTTTGCCCTGAAAGGCTCCTTGCTGCTGACTGTGCTGGTTGCCGCCGTGTATATTCTGCTGTCCAGGCCCCTCATCCTGCTGTTCAACCAGAACCCCGTGATCGTCAACTACGGTAAGCTCCTGCTGATCTCCCAGGTGGCCCTGTACCCTGCCTTCGGTCTGTGCTATATGATGACCATTACCTACCAGACCATCGGTTCCAGCAAGACCGGCCTGCTCCTGTCCATGCTTCGTCAGGGTCTGTTCTATATTCCCTTTATTCTCATTCTGCCCCGGCTCCTGGGCGTCAACGGCATCTACTTCTCCCAGCCCGCCGCGGATATTCTCACCATCCTCGTCTGCCTGTGCCTGGTGAAGAATATGAAGAATACCGCTTCCAGGAATATGGGTGTCCTTCCCGACACCCAGGAATAACCCAAAACCCCATCCGCTTTTCTGCGGATGGGGTTTTTAGCCCTCCCCTTTGGGGAGGGTGCCCCCGGAGGGGGCGGGTGAGGTGGTGAAGGGTTGGAGCACCTCATCCGTCACGGTGGTGCTCCGCGCAGCGAATCAAGATCATGATGGCTGCCAGTGGCAGCCATACCATAATTTTATTCGCCGTGCCACCTTTACATTATGGTATGATTGCCAAGCAATCATAGAAATTTTGATCTGCTGCGCAGTGCACCGCCCCAGAGGGGAAGGCTTTTTATTCCGTCTCTCTCAGCCGCTCTACAACGCTTCTTTTCTCCGTCTGATGATACATGATACCGGGAATTCCCCAGCCCAGCAGGGCAAAGACCGGGACAGCGCCCAGCACCGGCAAAATCGTAAAGTGCGCCGTAAAGAACCAGAACATCCCCGCCAGAACATTTCCCGCCAGGGGACTAAGTACCAGGGACAGAACCAGCGCAATCAAATTTGAACCCAGGGAATAGAACAGCCCCTCATAGATGAGCATACTCTTTAGCTGCCGCCCGGTCATACCCACGGCCTGCAATACCGCAAACTCCCGCTGCCGGGACAGGATCCCCGTCATAATGGCGTTGATGAAATTTAAGATTCCCACAATGCCGATAATGAAGCACAATAGTCCCCCAACCAGCAGGAACATGTTTTGGAAGGCCGTGAATTCCTCCCGAAGGGTTGCCTTGCTCTCATACATCAGAGACCCATTGGGGTCGGAGGTCAGCTCGGCAAGATAGGCTTCCGCCTTTTCCTCCGCTTCCTCGTCCGGGGTATCGAAGAGATAGACCATGGGAATGGCCGCCACGCCGTTGTCTTCTTCCAACGCATCCTTGCTCAGAATCAGTTCGTAGCCGCCTACGGTGCTGTGGCGATAGCTCATGGAATAGGGTACCACCACCCAGGCGCAGACGGTGTAGGTAACGTCCTTACTTTCCACAATACGAGGCACACGAAATTCCATAGGCGTATCTTCCGTGGAGGGCTCACCGGTGCGTCTGTCCACGGTTTCCCATCCGCTTACATAGCTTACCGGAATCTGCTCCCCCACCTTGGGGCAAAGCTCTTGTCCGTACACATTTCCGTAGTCATCCACATTCACAGCCACCGCAACAGCGTGGCTGTCCTTTTCCAGCAAGGGGGAAATATCACCCTCCACCACCTGGAGTTTTTCAAATAGGCTAAAGTCCAACCCTTCTATCAAGGCGTTTCCAGCCACCAAGTTGTCTTTTCGGGAGCGATAAGCAAGTCGTGCTTCTACCTGTGTGGCGTCAAACCTTTCCATCTGCGCTCTCCAGTTCTCCTCCTTCATCCAGACAACGTTGCTGGAGGTTCCGGAGCAATAGCCCAGCCCGGAGAGGCTCATTTGGGTGTTCTCCTCAATTTCCCTTATTTGCTCCTGGGAGATGAAGGACTGGGCAGAATTGAACCGGAAATAGTCCGTGGTGCTGACAATAAAGTCGGCACAGGTTCCATGGGACAGGAATTTCTCCATGTCAAAGCCGCCCACAAACATCATCAGCACATTCAGCAGCACCACCGCCAGGGC
>CAYMWT010000240.1:0-3815 GCA_964394055.1 uncultured Oscillospiraceae bacterium | reverse complement strand
GATGCTGCCGCCGCAGCCAGTGGTCAGCGTGCCAACGTGGACATGCGGTTCTACCGGGTGATCTACGACGCCATCGACGAGATCGAGGCAGCCATGAAGGGTATGCTGGCGCCCAAGTACGAGGAAGCGGTCATCGGCCACGCCGAGGTGCGGGTGACCTACAAGGTCTCCGCCATCGGTACCATTGCCGGCTGCATGGTCAAGGACGGCAAGGTCACAAGAGACGCCCAGGTTCGGGTGCTCCGGGACAACATCGTCATTCATGAAGGCGAGATCGGCTCCCTGCAGCGGTTCAAGGACGCTGTGAAGGAAGTTACGGCGGGCTATGAGTGCGGCATGAGCATTCTCAAGTACAACGATATCCGGGAAGGCGACGTTTTCGAGTGCTTCGTCATGCAGGAAGTAAAGAGATAATAACCCCAAATATTTGCCGCACCGCAGCTGCGGTGCGGCAAATGCGATTCTAAGGAGGAAAACCATTATGGCATCCAATCGCATTGCAAGCATCAACGAGGAAATTCAGAAGGAGCTTTCTGCCCTTCTGCGTACCGTAAAGGATCCCAGAGTGCAGGACGTGATGATCTCCATTACCCGGGTAGAGACGACCCCGGATCTGCGCTATACCAAGGTCTATGTGAGCTTCCTTCAGGAGGACAAGGCCAGGGAGGCCATGGCGGGCCTGAAGTCTGCCGCGGGCTTCCTTCGCCGTCAGCTGGGCAGCAATCTCCGGCTGCGCTACAGCCCGGAAATCGTCTGGGAACAGGACGATTCCATTGCCTATGGCGCCAAGATCATCAAGCTCATCAACTCTCTGGGGGTAAACAGCGATGAAGAAACTGACGAGAAGTGAGACAGCCCGGTTTCTTGCCGCTCACGACAATTTCTGCATTTTGAGCCACCATCGGCCGGACGGGGACACGGTTGGCTCCACCGCCGCCCTGTGCCGTGGCCTGCGCCAGCTGGGAAAAAGGGCCTATGTACTCCGAAACGAAGAGGTGACCCAGAGATTTCAGTGGCTCCACGAGGGCCTGACCAAGGAAAGGGCAGAGGAAGGGGACACCATCGTCTCTGTGGACGTGGCCTCTCCCGGAATGCTGCCGGAGGCCTTTGCGCCACTGAAGGATCGGATCCTTCTGCGGATCGATCACCACTTTTCTGCTTCCTCCTTTACGGAGGAAGAGCTGGTGGATCCGGACAGCGCCTCCTGCGCGGAGCTGACCTGGGACGTGCTGGAGGAGATGGGCGTCACCATGGACGAGAAAATTGCCGAGGCAGTGTATGTGGGCGCTTCCACGGATACCGGCTGCTTCCGGTTTGCCAATACCACGGCCCATACCTTTGAGACGGCGGCCAAGTGCGCCAGAGCCGGGGCCGGGATCTACGAGCTGAATCAGCTGCTGTTTGAGACCAATTCCCTGGGACGGCTGCAAATCCAGGCCTGGATCGTGGAGCATCTGCAAATTCTCCAGTCCGGGAAATTGGCGATTTGTGCCATTCCCAGAACCGTGGAGGAGAAGATCGGAGTCACCGAGGACGATATGGACAATATCTCCGCCTTCCCCCGGACGGTGGCGGGAGTGTGCATGGCATCGACCCTTCGGGAGAACAGGGACGGCAGCGTGAAGCTGTCCGTCCGGGCCATTCCCGGCTATGACGCCACCCTGGTGACCCAGCGGTTCGGCGGCGGTGGACATAAGGGAGCGGCCGGGGCAACCATCCGTCTGCCCCTGGAGGCGGCGGCCCAGGCAGTGGCTGACAGCATGATGGAGCAGAACCCATGAACGGCATCGTAATCGTGGACAAGCCCCAGGGCTGGACCAGCCAGGACGTAACCGCACGACTCCGGCGGGTGTTTGATACCCGGCGGATCGGTCACGGCGGTACCCTGGATCCCATGGCCACCGGGGTGCTTCCGGTGTTTGTGGGCCGGGCCACCCGGGGTGTGGAGTTTTTTGAACACGCGGAAAAGACATACGAAACGGTGCTGCGGCTGGGAATCGCCACGGACACTGAGGATATTACCGGCACTGTTCTCGCGGAGCGGCCTGTGGACGTAACAGCCCAGGCGGTGGAGCAGGCACTGAAGGCCTTCCGGGGCGACATCCTTCAGGTGCCGCCTATGTATTCGGCCCTGAAGGTGAACGGCCAGAAGCTTTATGACCTGGCCCGAAAGGGCAGGGAGGTGGAGCGGCAGCCCCGACCCATTACCATCCATGAGCTGACCCTGCTGGGGATGGATGGGGCGGATGTCCGTCTGCGGGTACGCTGCTCCAAGGGTACCTATATCCGCACCCTGTGCAAGGACATCGGGGAAACACTGGGCTGCGGCGGCGCCATGGCCCAGCTGCGGCGGATCCAGGCGGGAGAGTATACCACCGAAGAGGCCGTTCCCCTGGAAACCCTGCTGACGGCGGAGAAGCCGGAACAGTATTTAAGACCCGTGGACAGTATGTTCCGCCAGTATCCGGCCGTAACCCTCACTGTCAATCAGGAAAAGCGCTGCCGCAACGGGAATGCTTTTTCCTTAAAGCTGCCCGATGGCACCTATCGGGCTTATAGCGGGCAGGGAGAGTTTCTCATGCTGGCAAAGGCGGAAGAAAATGTTATGTCAACCATAAAAAGCTTCTTTGATGTATTGGGAACCTCTGAATAAATCGTCTGCGGCTGGGAAGCGGATCTTTTGTCCCATCCGTTCAGTTTCGAAAACGGGAAATACATACAGTATTCCTCCATTTCCGGAACTTTCGGCTGTGCCAAAATCTCTCGCTTCCAGCACTTGTCGATTTATTCAGAGCTTCCATAGAACGATGGATAGAGCATTGTGGTGAACTATGAGTAAAACAATTTGTGCCCTGGGATTTTTTGACGGGGTTCATCTGGGCCATCAGGCCCTGCTTCAGCAGTGCCGCATTCTTGCCAGTCAGGAGGGTGGCATGGCAGGGGTGGTGACCTTTGCCTCCCATCCCGATACCCTGGTTTTGGGGAATACCCCCAAGCTGATCAACAGCCCAAAGGATCGAAGCTGGCTGCTGAAGGAAAAATTCTCTATGGATTTCGTGGTGAGCCTGCCCTTTGACCGGCACATGCGGGAAATGCCCTGGGAGGATTTCCTGGGAATGCTCCAAAGCACCTACGGCGCTGTTGGCTTCGTCTGCGGCGAGGACTTTCGGTTCGGAAGCCGGGGCGCGGGAACGGCAGCACTTCTGAAGGAATACTGTGACAGGCGGGGCCTTGTCTCGGCAGTGGTGCCGGAACAGACCCTGGACGGCATCCGGGTGTCCAGCACCTATATCCGCCGCCAGATCGAAACGGGAGATATGGCCACCGCGGTTCGGTTTCTGGGACATCCTCATATTCTCAGCGGCCAGGTGATCCACGGCCACCAGCTGGGACGGCGGCTGGGGATTCCCACGGCCAACCTCCGGCTGCCTGAGGGCCTGGCCCTGCCCAGGTTCGGAGTGTATGCCTGTCTGTGCGACATCGATGGGGTGGCCCATCCCGCGGTTGCCAACATCGGCACCCGTCCCACGGTGGAGGGGGAGGGGATCACCGTGGAACCATGGATACTGGACTATGACGGAGATCTGTACGGCCGGGAGATCATTCTGGAATGCTATCGCTTTCTCCGCCCGGAACGGAAATTCTCCGATTTGGAGCAGCTGAAGGAAGCCATCCGGTGCGACGCGGAGGAAGTGCGAAAGCTATTAAGGAAACTCTGAACAAATCGTCTGCGGCTGAGCAGCGGATCTTTAGGCCCAGACGTGCAGTTTGAAAAGTGGGAAATACATCCAGTATTCCGCCACTTTTGGGTCTTC
>CAYMWT010000239.1:0-3820 GCA_964394055.1 uncultured Oscillospiraceae bacterium | reverse complement strand
TATCACGTCCGTAAGCATCGGTGCCCAGAATGTGAGCCGATGTGGGAGGCTGATAGCGGTTCACCATGTCCATTTCCAGAGCATCCACTTCATAATCGAAGAAAACATCCGCGGAGATAAAGAAAAGGAACATCGCTGTAAATACAATCAGACCGAAAATTGCCAGCTTACTGCGGCAGTAACGGGTAAAAATAACCCGAAACTGGCTTTTTTTCTTATACTGTTTATGGATATCTGTGGTGGTTGTCATACGCGCACCTTCCTCCTTTTACGAACCGAGAACTGAGCCTTCAGCCGCGGATCCACATATGTGTAAATAATATCTACAACCAGATTCACAAGGCTTGCCAGCAGGGCTGCGGTCAAAACGGTGGCCATAACCACTGGTGTGTCTTTCTGACGGATTCCATTGATCATGTACTGGCCGATTCCGGGGATAGCAAAAAGCTGCTCAATGACAATGGAGCCGCCCAGGTTCACGCCGAAGTTCATACCAGCAACGGTGATAACCGGCATGAGGGAGTTGCGGAGGGCATGTTTAAAAATAACGCGTTTTTCGGATGCACCCTTTGCCCGAGCGGTTCGGATATAATCCTGACGGATAACCTCAAGCATGGAGGAGCGGGTCATTCGAACCATGGCCGCCAGAGTAGGGGATGACAGGGCAAGACAGGGCATAATATGAGCCTTGAAGCTGTCGAGACCGATCATTGGGAGCCAACCCAGCCGAACGGAGAAGACCAGCATTAGCAGCAGACCAATCAGGAAACCGGGCATGGAAGTCAGTACCAGAGAAACGCCGGTAACGGTGGTATCCAGAATGGAATACTGTTTTACAGCGGAGATAATGCCAATGGGAATACCGATTACCATGGCAAGCCCAATGCCGAAAAACGACAGACGAACGGTGAAGGGGAGTCGGGTAAGAATCTCGTCAAAAACTGGCTGCTTACTCATATAGGAAACGCCAAAGTCACCACGAATGGCATCGAGCAGATAATCGAAATACCGAATGAGAAACGGTCTGTTAAACCCCATTTCCTCCCGAAGCGCTGCCAGGGCTTCAGGAGTTGCACCATCACCCAGGATCGTCATAGCCGGATCACCGGGAGTCATTGCCATGATACCGAATATCAGGAAGGAGACTCCGAGAAGAACCGGTATCATATAAAGAAGGCGCTTTAAAATATAGCGAGTCATATTATCCTCCCATTTATCTATAGATACAAAAATTGAATTTGGCCTGCCATATAGATTGTAACTGATATGGCAGGCCCCGGTTCATTTACTTAAATCTTCTCAGGGTATACAAGGTGGTACGTGAGATCAGGCCTCGAACCACATCATACGCCACAGGTCGCGGTTGGTACTGGAGCCCTGTACACCATTGAGCTTTGCATCATAGCAGATAGCAGTCTGGTAGTAATACAGGGGGATGATGGGGCACTCGTCCTGGATAATCAGGTAGGCCTGATGATAGATCTCGTGACGCTTCTCAGGGTCAGATTCCTGACGGCCAGCCTGGATCAAGGCTTCCAGTTCATCGCTCCAGTAACCAGTGTAGTTGTTGCCGCTTCCCAGGGATTCCTTGGACAGCCGGCGGGTGAGAATATAGTCGGCGTCCAGGACGGACATGGTGGTCATACGGTGGGTGATGGAGAATTCCCGTTTATCGCCTACAATGTCAAACCAAGCGGAACGCTCCATTTTGTTGAAGGTGATGTTGATGCCAATTTTCTTTAGCTGAGCCTGAATGATTTCGGCAGTCCGCATATAGGTGTCGCTGGAATCCTGATCCATAACGACGTCCACGCCGTTAGGATATCCTGCTTCTGCCAGCAGGGCTTTCGCCTTTTCCAGATCCTGCTGGATAGGAGCGATGTCGCTGCAATAGCCACCCGCAATAGGTGCGCACAAGACATTTGCGGTCTGACCGTAACCCTCAGCACCGCCAATCAGGATTTCATCCAGGTCAATGGCAAGTGCGACAGCCTGACGGACGCGCTTATCGGCAAAGATGCCGTCAGTGCAATTCATGCTGATGTCACAAACCTGGCCACCGGTGCAGTACATGACGCTGATGTTGTCCAGAGATTCCATGTAGGCCAGATCGGTTTTGGGAATTCCCTGATTGAAGTCGATGCTGCCTTCTTCCAGCGCAAGAGAAGCAGCGGTCTGGTCGGGAAGAATAATAATGGTAACAGACTTAATGGCGGGAGCGTCGCCGTGATAGTCATCAAATGCCACATATTCCAGGCGCTGGCCGCTCAGCCATTCCTTGAGCATGTATGCACCGGTACCAACGGGATGGCGACCGAAATCATCGCCCAGCTCTTCAACCGCGCGCTTGGAAACAATGCTCCAGCAGGGCACGTCCAGAACCTGAAGAATGGGAACATAGGGGTACTTGAGGACGACCTTAACATGGGAATCGTCAACCTTCTCAAAGTGATCGATGGAGCCGTTTACAGAGGAGGTGTAAGGGGATTCCAGAGCACGGGTCAGGGAGAACAGCACATCATCGGCGGTCATGACATCACCGTTGTGGAACTTGACACCTTGCTTAAGGGTGAAAGTGACCTCGGTAGAATCCTCATTGAAGGACCAGTCAGTGGCAAGCTCGGGGATATACTCGCCTGTGGTGCTGTCATAACGGAGCAGAGTTTCGAAAAGCTGAACCGTGTAGCCGTAGCCGGTAGGCGTGACGCAGTCGGGGGACATGGAGGGATCCAGGGATGTTACTTCGGCGGCGAAGCCAACGTTCATGTGGGTACGACCCTGGGCAGCTGCGGCAGGAGGGGTGTCAGTTTTCACGTCTTGGGATGAATTGGGAGTGGAAGCGGTAGGCGCTTCGGTTTTGGACGAGCAGGCAGCCAGACTCATGACCATGCACAGCGCCAGAATCAGAGCAAATAATTTCTTCATATGATCCTCCTTATGTTAGTAACCAAAAATGGCATATCACTCAGTGGGGGCAACTCTCTTTTCATCGCAGATCTGGACACGCCAGCCATCGGGATCCCGGGCGTCCATATTGGTTCTGCCGGTGTAGGGGCTGAAGTGGGGCGCGCTGATGACGTTGTAGCCCTTCTTCATAAACAATTCGTTGGTTTCGTTTACATCATCTACCCGAAGGGCGATGTGATTGATACCGATGACCTCTTCCATAAGAACCTTATGGATTTCAAAGATGGGCTGGTTGGGCCCGGGCAGCTGGAATTCGACGGAACCCTCGTGGTGATTGCTGCGCTTGACAACCTCAAAGCCAAGGGAGGTAAAGAAATCAACATATTCCTCTACGTCGTTGACAATGATTTCAATGTGATCGATCTGTGTTACCATTTTCTTTCTCCTTTTTTATTTGGTAGGATCTACTCGCTTCATGTCGCATACCTGAACACGCCAGCCATCAGGATCCCGGGCATTCATATTGGTACGGCCTGTGTAAGGGCTGAAGCGAGGCTCGTCGATGATGTTGTAGCCTTTCTGCTTAAACAGCTCATGGGTTTCGTTCACATCATCCACTCGGAGGGCAATGTGATTGATACCGATGACCTCCTCCATGAGAACCTTGTGAATCTCAAATACGGGTTGGTTGGGTCCGGGAAGCTGGAGTTCCACGGAGCCACCGTGATGATTGCTCCGGGTGACGATCTCGAAACCCAGGGTCGTGAAGAAATCAACATATTCCTCCACGTCGTTGACGATGATTTCAATGTGGTCGATCTGCCTTACCATTTTTTGAATCCCCTTTCATTTTATAATTTTATAATATCTCAATGCACGGATGCATTTCAACCGGATATTTCTGGCAATTCTT
>CAYMWT010000238.1:0-3929 GCA_964394055.1 uncultured Oscillospiraceae bacterium | reverse complement strand
CCATACTGCCGGATGCTGTCGGCGGTTTCCATCATGGCTTCATCATCCTTGACTTTGAATGGGTGGCCTTTGAAAGGGTGCAGCTCAGACAGAGGGATTTCCATAACCTTTTCCCGCTGGGCGTCTGCCCGGCTTTCCTCGGTGGTGAACAGATCATCTACTGAGGCCAGCTCTACTTTTTTCGCGCTGCTTTTCAAGTTTTATCACCTCCCGTGTCAGATTTTGATAGGCTTCGGCCACCTTGCCGCCTGGGTCGTGGGCATAGATGCTTTTCCCCTCTGCGCTGGTTTCCTTGGCCCGGACGGAATGGGGTATTTCCGTGCCGAACACCTTGATCCTGCTGCCGTAGGTATCCCGGAGCAGGGCGGCAATCTCCCTGGCAAAGTTGGTGCGGCTGTCCACCATGGTCAGCAGGATGCCGTCGATCTGGAGCTTGGGGTTAATCTGCCGCCTGACCTTGCTGACGGTTTGAAGCAGCTGTTCCAGCCCCTTGGCGGGCAAGTATTCTGCCTGGACGGGGATTATGACCCGGTTGGCGGCGGCAAGGGCATTGACGGTAAGCATACCCAGGGAGGGCGGACAGTCAATGAGGATATGGGTATATTGTCCTTTCAATGTGTCCAGATACTGGCGCAGAATGGTTTCCCGGTTTTTGGCGTTCAGCAGGGTCATTTCCATGCCGGAAAGCTGGATATATGCCGGCATGAGGGCAACGCCCTCCGGGTGGTGCAGGATGCCCTCACCGGGCTGGATGGGCTGATCCAGAAGAATCCGGCCCATAGCGTCGGGCAGCAAAAAAGGCAGCTTGTCCGGCTGGGGATTCCCCAAGCTGATGGTCAAGCTGCCCTGCGGGTCTGTGTCTATGAGAAGGACTTTCTTTCCGGCTTTTGCTAAGCCGATGCCAAGATTGGCGCAGGTGGTGGTTTTGCCAACGCCGCCCTTTTGATTGGCGATGGCGATGATTTGCGGGGTCATACATTTTTACCTCCTGTCAGTGTGCGCATGAAAATACCATGTATAATAAAAAAGACCCTTTTAGTGAAATTCTCCTTGTAATTGTTGGATAATGGGTATATACTGTACGAAAGGTGCTTCCTTTATTCGCTGGTTTCTATCGCTTCCCATACATTCAGACCAGCACAGGCTGCTATCAAGGATGGCAGGAATTAAGTGATTTTCAGATGTTCGGAACCTTCACGATTACCCAAGCGGATGCCAAAGCATACATGTATGCAATCTCACCCCTGCGCAGGGTGCATCGGTTCCGTGAAATTCAGGTAAATCTCTATATCTAGCACAGATCCCCAACCGCTTCGGCGGTTGGGGATTTTTGCGTTCATAGGGATCTGCTCTGCGGCACATTCGATTTATCCGCCCTCCACCGCTACAATAACAGTATCACAAGACAAGGAGGACTATCCATGAACATCCACTATATCCGTTCCGGCGACTACTTTATTCCAGACCTGACGCTGCCGAAAGAATCCCGCCCCATCGGAAAGTGGGGACGAATGCACCGAGACTATCTTAGGGAATACAAACCGATCCAGTACAACTGCCTGCTCCTGTCCGGCAGGCTGTGGACTTATCTGGCCGACTTGAATGAGCAAGCACAGGACAGGCTGGAGCGGATAATTGATCAGATGAAGGCAACCGAGGGTATCACAGAGGCTCTGAAAGCCAGCGACCCAATGGAATGGGTGCAGAGCATGAACAATATCCGTTCCAGAGCCGAGGAGGTTGTCCGAGAGGAGCTGATCTACAATGGATAACATTGCCCAGCGACTGAAAGTCTATATCGAAGTACATTCTTTTGACCCCGGCGACAGCGACTGCGAAACCGTACTGGAGCAACTCTACCAAGTCTATCAGGAATCCCATGAATCCGACCCACCGGATATCCGTGATGGCTTCCGGGAAATGGATGTGCTCCTGGGGCATTTACCTTTGGAAGACAGCAATTCCGTATTCAACCTTTGTTGCAGCCTCTGTACCGCCTATGAACATAAAGCATTCCTCGACGGCCTGAAATAGGGGGCACATCTCATCACGGAGTTGTATACAGACAAGAGAGGCAGGTCACTTTGAATCCGGATGCCAAAATGATGGTTCCCATTTCCGAAGCAAAAAGATTTCTACCGTGTCATGCACATTGCAGACAACCATATTGCACCAGGAGAGATACTGCCAACTAATATTTTCTGTATGCACGGAAAGCAATTTAACCTGAACTCAATACCATCGGACGCTCCTACGGTGTGGATAATTTGCCAATGCAGACAGGGCGTTTAAGATATATCAGGTCCTTCGTCATGCTCTGGAGGATCTCCGGGAACTCTTCCGGTTAGGGGAACCATTGCCCGGCTGTACGAAGATTCTTTAAAACATAAATACAGTGCTCCAAGACACTTGTTGGTATCTTGGAGCACTGTATTTTACCTGCGCCCCTTTATTTCGCGCTCTAGCTGACGAAATACGGCTTTGGTGTTCTTCTCAATGGCTTCACTTACACCATCAACAATAGCATCTACGAGCTCATAGATATAGTCATCGTTGATGTAATATTTGAGATCTGGATTTTTCTCAACTTTCTCAGTAATCACTTTCTTGAGTTCATGTTTATCTAATCCGTAAGACATTAGTTATTCCTCATACTGTGCATTAATTCTCTTTATCATTGCTGCCAGCAAAGATATACATGCTTCCTCTGTTTGGTACCAGGCCTGCCGCTTTTGGGGTAGTTCCATGATACTTGCATTCTGCTTGCATTCTTGAGAAAAAAGTTTCTGTACTCGTTGCTTTTCGGGAGGCGCAATATCCTTATGCGGTTGGTAATCTACAATATCATCGAAGAGATCGTACTCATCATTTGAAAGAACATGACGAAGTAATCTAACCTCGATTCCGACAACCTTGCATGTCACACCAACCTCACGATCAAGAATCTCATTCAGTAATTGCATCATTGCCCTTTCAGCAGTAGATAATGCGCTCAAATATTCTTTTGCGTCTGTCTCAAGTTGTTGCAAAATATTGCTGAGTTTTCTGGGTGTTTCCAGATAACGAGTGTCTAACTTAATTCTTCCCCATGCTGTATACTGGGGGTATTTTAGCATGGTTTGCGGTTCCTCTTCAAAGGAAATTCTTTGCGGATAGGGATTCTCTTCCAATATGGTGTTATGAATGTTATTTAATTCATCATATAATGGCTTAAAAATAACATTCTTTCTTCTAACCTGAGTCTGTGCTTTCAG
Organism: uncultured Oscillospiraceae bacterium; assembly: GCA_964394055.1. Classification (GTDB taxonomy): domain Bacteria; phylum Bacillota; class Clostridia; order Oscillospirales; family Oscillospiraceae; genus Faecousia. Next base: position 675 of record CAYMWT010000238.1, on the reverse strand, counting down.
TTGGTGTTTTCCAACGGAAATCGCTCCAGCCAAGGAAAAAATACCACCGAGCAATGCACCAAGAAGTGTGCCCAAAACGCCAACAAGAGTTGCATTATCCATGATAGCTTCTACCGCTGTCCAATTGTTTTGCAAAAGTTTGAGAAAAAGAACCAAACCTCCCAAAATGAACGGTAACGTATATATCCACTTATCTTTTGCTAATGCATAGCGGCTTCGTTCGCTATGTAACGCAAACCATATTTTGCTTCTTTTCCAGATGGATTTTAGCATTTCTTTTCCTTTCTTTATTCGCCTGATATTGGGGAAGTTGGAAATTCCAGAAATAAATTGGTTATGATCATCCTTAGCAGAACGGATCGACACAATGTACTGTGTATAGAATTTATCCAATTCGAGTAATCTTGTCCTGGAAAAACCGCAGCATATAAACGCCAAAACTTTCCTTCTGCGTAGCATCTTGGGATTGTCTATATTTCTTATGGTCATGCGTACGTACAGTGTATTATATTGGGAATATATTGCCATGCAATACGCCACGGGTAAATAAAACACAGAAAATACGAGAGGAATAAACAAACTGACTAGAGAATCGACAAGGCCATACTTCGAAAATTCAGCAATTGCTACTTTGACGGTGAACCCTATTAGCACTATTCCTGTAATGACCAAAAG
>CAYMWT010000237.1:0-3999 GCA_964394055.1 uncultured Oscillospiraceae bacterium | reverse complement strand
ACTCCCGCTTCCTCCATTGCCGCCTTAATCTCCCGCTCCTGCTGCCGTGTGCGCTTTGCAATCTCCCTCTGGATATCCTCCATGAGATACCCAGCATCTTGTAGAACCTCGATATTCCACTTGTCAGTAGCGGTCAGAAGATAATCTTCACCCCGTCCAACTCGTACCATAATTCTTTCAACGATTCTGTTTATGATTTCTGTGTGAAGAAGCTCAGAGATTTCCTCCGCTCCCTCGCTGACGTGGAGAATGTAATCAGGGTCAAGCATTTGGATTTTCGTTGAAAAACGCTGTCATAAGTATGCTCTCACCCATATCGGAAACAAAGGAAACGGGTGTTCCGGATCGTACAGAAGATACATGTTCTTCGCCAGAATTTGCACGCATGTACTTGCAGCATACCGGCATATGTGCGCATTCAACGATAGTATACCGGTTCCGTTTGAGGTCGCTCCCAACTCTGGAAGTCACACTCAGATTTTTACAACCCTGACAGCACGCTTTGAATTTAATATTTTCCACGCTTACTCCTCCTCACCAAATAATCTAGGCTCTTTCGGCTGTGCCGCTTCTACCATTGCCCGTGCTTCGTCCTCGCTCATGCCCTCAAACTTTTGATAATACAGCGCCGGCGGGACATCTCCTTGAATTCTGTACTTCCACCAGTTTGCCTTATCCTCTTCATAGGAGTATGTAATATCGCCGAAATTGAAAGCGCCGGAAATTTCTTCCTTGAACGTGTCAAAGTTTTCTGTCCACGGCTCTTTCGGAATGTCCGTGTAAAGATCGGCGAACACGTTCGCACCATACAGCATCTTGATAAGCGCATCCCTCAGAGGATCACGCAAATTCTTAATCGTGCGAATCGTGCTTTGGTCATCCGCTTCTACCTGGGTAGCGGTGATAGCCCCCGTTTTCTCGTTCAGAACAAAGAAGCCCTGGTCAAACCCCAGCTTTGTCGAAATCAAAGCCAAAATAGAGTTAATATCCTGAATTCTCTGCTCCGTAAGAACGGTTGCCACATGCTCGTGAACTTCCTGCCCGTCAATTCCACCGGACATTTGCAGCCCTTTTATAAACCTGGGAAGCTTATCGCCATTATTATTTGCGTACTGGATCGCCTGTTCCGGCACAATGGTGATATGCTTGCTGTCCTCAATCTCAGACCTCATTCGGCTCCAGGCGATGTCCAATGCTTTTAATTCCTCGGTGCAGTTTGCCCAAATAGGAATTTTAAATGGGCTATCTCTTTCAATGAAATTTGGCTTAGGGTTCCCGTAATATCCAAATTGTGGCACTCCAACTTCAGAGATGAAAACATCAGGTTCAAGCTCTTCCCATTCCGGGACAACGCCAAGCTTGCACGGTTCGCCCCGGCTGTTCTCAGATTCACTGACAAACGCTCGGTTGCTGATAGCGTAAACTTTCCCGTCTGCGGCGTTCTCAAATCTGTGATATTCAAATTTTCTATATATCTTTTTGCCTTTATGTTTTTCGGAAACAAAAATCATGCCAAGCGGGTTATTGTTGCTGTCCCAGTCTGTAATGATGAATTCACCCGGGTTATAAAAGTCTACGTTCTCACCATTCGGCTTGAATACAATTCCGGCGTTTCCAAGTGCATCAGAAACACGCCCGTCCATCTTCTCCAGCGCATAATCAGCAATCTTTTGAAGGTATTTCCCTCTGGGCGTGTCCGGTAAACTGATCCCGATATCCAGTGTAACCAGGCCGGAGGTAACATCATCGATGAACTGTGCAAAGTTGATCGATTTAATGTCATCATCCTTATCAACCCACGGAGGATTCCCGGCGGTTATTTCGTACCAGGTCTTTATAAGGCCGTCTATTTTCCCTTCCGGAGGAATCTCTACGTTAAAAACTTTCTCAGCCTCTCGCCGTAAAAACACCCTGTGCCACGCCTCCTTAATCCAATTCATCAATCCCATTTATACCACCCACGCATTGTACGCTCTCGCCACACCATACACATAGTACCGGATCAAGTCCATGTGATGGTCGCTCTCCTTGATTACCTTGTCCTCTGCGCTTTTATCGTCCCATGCGTACTGCTGAAACTCCTTTATGGTTTCCACGCAGCTCTCATGGATTTTCAAAAGCCCCTGATTTAAGTATTTGGTTACTTCCTGAATTCCATTGAGAACGTCATTATTTGCGCCCTCAACGACGTATTTCTTGTACTTAATAATTGTCTGAATGAATCCGGCTGCTGACGGGTCAACGACAATCTTCTTGACCGGAATATCTCCTATCGCCTCGTCCATGATTCTGTAATATTCCTCATTGTCCACACGACCGGTTTTCCTGCCATCATAGTGGACTTCACGTATCATGGTTGAAGTTGTTCCCATCATTTCAAATATTCCAACAGCAAACGGATTTACTGTTCCGTAGTCAACAGTAACGAAATATTTTGCACCCTGGTGCAATTTTATTGGTCCGGTTGCAACATGTTTATCACGCCGAAACATAGGATAGACAAGTCCCTCAGCAAGCGCCCATTCTCCCAATATGTACCGCTGGTAATAAACGCTCCCCTCATATTCCTTGCATAGACTTTCTACAAATTCCTTTGGAAGAAACGGGTTATCAAAAATCGTGTATTTCTGAACAAAAATATCGAGGTCTTCACTGTCCAGGAATTCTTTAAGCCAGTGGTTAGGCCCATGAGGGTTCAGCGCTCCATCAAAGCATGAATACGGCTTATCAAGACGAGATTTCAGAATTTCAAATACTTCCGGATTCCAGTCCGCTACCTCATCACCGTACACATACTTGATAGAAGATCCTCGCAACTTTGAAACCTGGCTTACCTTCTCGGCTCCCAGGCAGTATACCTTTTCACCGAACAGGTAACAAATGTTCTGGCTATTGATCTCTCCTACAAGTGCAGATCCCCAGATGTTCCTCATCGGCTCCAGGATATTCCGCTCGATAGTTGATTTTGTTACACCCAAAATAACAGCAAGTCCAGGCAGCCCAATTCTAGCCCGGATTCGTTTAGGAATTACAAAATAATCCATGTAAGTTTTTCCGGAACGAGTTGCACCAGTTTTAAAATTCCACCGCTTATTGGCCTTGTCGAAATATTCACGCTGCTTTACGCTGAACGGCATTACACAACGCCCCCAATCTGGGAAAGAACCTCGTCCAGCCGTTCAAGAGCGTCTTTCGAATCCGTATTGCCGCTCTCTCCAAGCAAATCAAACAGCACCTTTGCCGCTTTTGAATCACCCTTCATCGCCCTCATGGTGAGGCCAGAAACGACAGCCATCTGGTTGTCGACGTCCTCCGGCTCTACGCCGTCACGGGCAAGCTTATTCCAGACACGCCGGTCTGTCACAGGCAAAGAAAGGTACAAATCCGCCGCCTCTTTCAGGCTTTTTTTGCGCCGACGGGCAGCACCAGATGCCCTACCGCCAGCAGCGGCAATTTCCCGCAATTCCTCCGGGGTTCTCTCGGAGTTTGGTATAAGATTTTTTTCATTCGCCACTCGTCACCACCTCTCTAAAAATCGGCAGGCAAAGCACCCGCTAAAATCGAAATGTGCGGTTTCCTATCCCCCTATATACGCCCCTAAAGGGGCGATATATGGGGGATTAGGAAACTACACTATGTATCACCGCTACTCTCGTGCTCTGGCTCGAATACGGCCAGCCGTCAGAGCTTGCTTATGATACGCTTGGATTAGTTGTTTATCAGAAGTCCCGCTCCTCAATCTCCTGATTCTGCTGTCCCAATTCGCTCAGCAGTCCCGCTTTCACGTCTACAAGCCTATTGGTGGGCCACATTGGATTCGAACCAATATATCCCCGGTTATGAGCCGGGTAATCTGCCATTGAGTTAATGGCCCGTGTTTGGCCGGTTTTCGACATCCGGCCAGCCGCTTTATCCCCCGTCGTGGCGAGTGCTACTCGAATCCGGAGGTATACCACGGCAGGACGATATTTCTTTTATCGGATTCCTGCATGGGGGTGA
>CAYMWT010000236.1:0-4034 GCA_964394055.1 uncultured Oscillospiraceae bacterium | reverse complement strand
CTTTCGGTACTGCTCCGGTGACTGTGCGTGACTACCGTGAAAGCGGACAGAAACACAAAGTGTTTCGGGAAGCATCCTTGTTTCGCCATTAAAATGATCTTCCTCGTCGAGAATCAGGAAAATGCCGTCGTAGCTGTCAAAACAGCCTTTCTTCAGATGTTCCTCCGAAATTCCGACGCCGACCTTGCCGAGAAACACAAGTGCTTCCTCCTGCGTTTCCTCCAGCTTTCGGATTGGGGTTTCCATATCAAAAAAGCTGCGTATTTTCAACGAATCCCGAACCCACACAATATGGCAAGAATCTTTGCGGATCAGTTTCACGCTGTCAATCTCTGAATTTTTTGCATCGGCAATCGTGCGGAGCCGATTATCGATCTTTCTTTCTATGCGTTTTAATTCCGCTTGCTTTGCGATCACCGTTTCCTTCTGCTGGCGTAGTTTTTCTTCGATACGCTCCACATCACGGTTTCCAAGAAAATCCGCAATTTCGGACAGCGGAAGATCGAGAGCGCGCAGATAGCGGATCGTATTCAACACCTCGAATTGCCGGGTACTGTAATAACGGTAGCCGCTGTCAGGATCGATTTGCTCCGGCGTGAGAAGTCCCATGGCCTCATAATGGCGCAAGCTGCTGACGCTGATGTGAAACAGCTTTGCCACATCTCTTATCGAAAACAGTTTGGGCATATCCATTTATGCACCCTCCATAACAGTATTTTTGCTTTTATTTGCAAGAAGCGCAAAGGCGACGATACAGATGATGACCGAAATCAGCGACCCGGAGGCGGTCGCAAGTCCCATGGGAAGCAGCGTGTTCGGAAACATTTTTGAGGTAAGATATACGCCGGGAATTCGCATAAGCAGAATAGCACAGATATTGTGAATAAAAGAAATTTCCGATTTTCCCACCGCACAGAAATAGCCGCTGAAGCTGAAGTGAACACCGGCAAAAATACAGTCCCACACATAACCGCGCAGGTATTGTCCGCCAAGCCGGGCAACCTCTGCGCCCCCCGCCGTACTCACATCAGTAAATAACGAAACGACAGGTTCTGCAATAAACTGCATCGTAATGGCAACCGAAATTCCGTAACCGACTGCAATCATTGCGGCATAACGCAGCGTTGCAATGGCTCTCCTCGGTTTCTTTGCTCCGATATTCTGAGCGCCGAGTGCGGAAACAGCGGAAAGCATGGAAGACGGAATCAGAAACAGGAAGCTCATGATTTTTTCCACAATACCTACCGCCGCTGAATCATTGAGTCCCCGATGATTCGCAATAACCGTAATTACGATAAAAGCAATCTGTATCAACCCGTCCTGAAAGGCAACGGGAACCCCGATTTTCAGTATTTGCCCCATAACAGGACGCTGCGGCTTGAAATCAGCCTTGGATACCGGAACGCCCGTTTTTCGTTTCAGGATCACAGCAAGAGATACAACGACGCTGAGCGTCTGTGAAAGTGTCGTTCCAAGCGCCGCTCCCGCAGGACCTAAGCGAAACACGCCCATGAACAGATAGTCCAAACCGATATTGGCAGCACACGCCACCGCAATAAAATACATCGGACTTTTGGAATCGCCCATACCGCGAAAAATTGCGCTGATCACATTGTACGCAGTAATAAACGGAATCCCGATAAAACAGATAGTAAGATAATTGACTGTACCGGGAACGGCGTCGGCAGGCGTTGACATGACAGATGTAATCGGTTTTACCAATATTACAAGTATTACCGTCAGAACGATAGATACTGCCATAAAGAGTGTAACGGTGTTTCCTATGCTCTGTGCGGCTTTTTTCTTATCGTCACCTCCGATAGCCTGTCCAATAGATACGGTAGCGCCCATAGCAAGTCCCACGATCATAACCGTGAGCATATGCATAACCTGCGAACCGATGGAAACCGCCGTTGTGCCGGCGACGCCTTCAAACTGACCGATTATGAAGAGGTCGGCCATTCCGTACAGCGTTTGCAGCAGATAGGATAAAAAGTACGGCAGTGAAAAAACAACAATATTTTTGAATACACTACCGGTTGTCAGATTCCGCTCCATAAATTTTGCTCCTTTATTTGTTCTTGTTTATATTATAAACTCTACAACTATTATAGAGTCAATGGGGAAATTCTTTTTTGACAACTGGTTAAAAAAGCAGGGCAGAAAATACAAGTGGATAAAGCAGCAAGGCTGAAACTATTGTCCGCAATAGTAACGAGCATCGGATTTCGACGCCGAAACCCGCATGAGTTTGGGGCACCTTCCTTACGGAGGGTGCCCCAAGCGGTGATTTTTTTAGACTAAAAATGCTTAGGATGCGGTGGGATCATAGTTGACGATGATGTCATGCTCCCGGAGAGCGGATACATCCTCAATGGTATTGCCAAAGACGTTGACCTGAACCAGACAGTAGTTGTTTGCCAGGGCGTCGATGTTTGTGATCTGGTTGTAGTCCATGTTCACATTGGTCAGGGATTCCATGTTGCTAAGGGAATCGATGCTGGTCAGGGCATTGTGGGAGCCGGAAATCACCCGCAGAGGACAGCCATCGGGCCACTGGGGCAGCGCCTCCACCTGGTTATTGGAGAAGTCCAGGGTGTCCAGCTTGGTCAGGGCGCTCAGGGCGGAAATATCCGTAACGCTGTTGCTGGCAAAGCTGAGGTCGGTCAGCTCTGTGCAGCCGCTCAGGGAGGATACATCGGTCAGGGCGTTGTTGTCCATAGACAGGTATTTCAGCAGGGGCAGAGAGGATGCGCCGTCCAGGCTGGAAATCTGGTTGTTGTTGGCACCCAGCCAGTTCAGCTTGATGCAGGCGGACAGGGGAGAGAGGGAGGTGAGGGCGTTATAGGACACATCCAGCTTTTCCAGGGCGGACAGACCGCTGAGAGAAGAGAGGTTCGTAACGGCGTTGTGCTGCAAAATCAGCTCCTGAAGCCCGGTCATGGAAGAGATGGCCTCCAGGTTCCGGACGGTATTGTTGCTGAGATCCAGCTTTTTCAGGCTGGGCGCGCCGGTGAGACCTTCAATGGTACTAAGGGAACAGTCATTCAGGGTCAGATCGGACAGGGCAGGCAGAGCGGCCAGCACGGACAGAGAATCGGCGGGGAAACGGCAGCTGGTCATATTCAGGGTTTCCAGCTGGGTCAGGGGCGCCAGGCAGGACAGGGAGTCCAGGTTCTGGCCGTGAATGGTAAGGGCCTTCAGATAGGGCATCAGGCTCAGATCCTCGTAGTTTTTCACGCCCTCAGGGATGGTGAACTCGGTGATCTCCCAAAGCTGATTGGTATAGATCCGGTCATCGGCATCGGCGTTGATGGCAGTCCGAATGGCAGCGGCCAGAGCATCGTCGGAGAAGAAGACCTCCTCAATGACACCGGTGATGGTATAGCCCAGCACGGTGGTATGGCTGACAAGGCCGTTGCTGGCTACGGAAATGGCATAGATGGTGGTTTCACCGGCGCTGAGCTGAATGGGAGAGGTGTAGATTGGCCCTTCCGTAGAGGGAAATTCCCCATCGGTAGTGTAGAGAATGGTGCCGTTGGAGCTGAGCTGAAGCTCGATATACTGGCTGTAATAGCCGGATTCCTGATCCGGCTGGGGAGCGGTGGGACGCTGGGCGTCCAGCTCTGCCTTGATCGCCGGATCGCCGATGTTGTCCAGCATATTCATGGCGTCCATGAGCTTATTCTGTTCCACATAGGTTCGGCACAGGGCGGTGTAAAGCTCCGCGGTGGCGCCGCCGTTGATGGCGCTGGCCAGGGTATATTCGGCTTTGGTGTAGTTTCCATCGGCCTTATATTGATTGGCCAGCTCGATGGCTACATTTTCGTCCTTGCCGGAGAAGCTGTAGGCCATGTTATAGAACCAGGAGGAGAGGCGGGAATTGCCGTGGGCATCCTGATAGCGGGCCTGGCTGAGCAGGGTATCCCGGGTGAAGGCACGGTCATAAACGAACAGGTACCAGCCAATGCTGACAACAATCAGAGCCACCAGAAGCAGAGGTACCAATATTTTGATTGCTTTTTTCATAGAAA
>CAYMWT010000235.1:0-4069 GCA_964394055.1 uncultured Oscillospiraceae bacterium | reverse complement strand
TGGTTTTTCATGGGCCGCTTCCCGCTCTCGCGGACAGCTTGCATATATTAGCATACCTGGATTGGTTTGTCAAGCGTTTTTTTCGCTTTTCCCGAGATATTTTTTTACACCTCTCAGGAACGGGATTATAACCCATACCAGAATGCTTCCAATGGCTGTTATCCTGCTGTCCAGGCGGATATCCAAAGTATACAGAAGCCCCGCCAACACGCCATAGGCCAATACCATTCTCCCCCGATTGGGTATTTCCTCCGGTATGGATAGCAAATACCCAATGCTCCCGAAGTAACCTATGGTCATGCCCACAGCTGCCAGACTTTCCAGTCGCTGGGACACCCCGAAGAAAGATATACTTCGACTCAGCTCGTACAGTCCCGTTTCTGTTGTACTGCTGACTTGCGGTGACAATACCCCCGCAGTCATCACAGATACCACGCATGCAAGACAAATGAGTCCCACATTTCCCCAAATTCCCATTCTCTTTTCCTGCCCTGTATATACAGTGGGCAGAAGCAGGATGGTAACCAGCGCCGCGTCAGGCATTTCCCAGGTAGGATACAGATTTTGAAGCCTGATCTCCGGTATGGCGGAAAGCAGGATTATTCCCAGTAAAAACGCCACCGGCCAGATCAGTATACACCCTATCCTTGCTCCCCGCTGTCTTCCCCTGCAATTCGCCCAGATACACAGAACCAGTAAAATCAGTGCCGCTGCCTTGGCGTTTTCATGACCTGGCCAGCAATCCTCACACCAGAATAGAAGCTCACTTGCAACAACGCTCCCCCACAACCCCTGTAAAACCGCCACCCATGGTCTATGTTCGGACCGAAAACGGGTCAGACATCCGCCAATGAGTAAGGTAATGCTCCCCAATGCCAGCACTGCCGGCCAGGAGCACACCGAGGCGGCTTTCGCCAGCGGGGCGGCAATGGCGGCCATCAGCCATACCTTACTCTGCCGATGGGTTGTTTGATTCGAATTCAAGTCGGTATCGCTCCTCTGCACGCCTTAAAACAGGCAGCGCCTGTCTGCCCGAACGGACGTCATTTAATGTTACCCCTGGTTTATGGGCAGAAAGAAAGGCCGCTGTTTCCCCCTGTGCTTCTGTTCCCATGCAAACCTGTGTTGCAGGACGCAGTATTCTCCACAGCTGAGGCAGCAGGGTCACCGCGTTTCGATGGATCACCAGGTAATCCGCTGTATCCAGGAAGATGTTCCCCGAGGCCGTAGCCTTCAGATCCGAAAGCGCCGCATCCAGAGTATCCCCTATGCCCCAGTCTTCGGTATCTGTTTTTACCTGTACCTTATTTTCATCGGTGTAGCAAATATAGAGAAGCTCCACCGGTTTTAACTCCCCCACATCTGTCTTCTCCACCGGCGACAGAAACAGCACCAGCCCCATGACCATAGCGTAGATGATCCATCTTCTCATTTCTGGTTCCTTTCATCCAAGGGATGCAGTTTTTCGTTCCGGAATTTTCTGAACTTCAACCGCAGCCGCAGGATTCCAAAGTTTTTACCTTCACTGAAGGGGGCCAGATACGGGACATCCAGGCAGGTCAGCCCCGAAAGATGGATCAGCAGAATCAGGAATCCCACCGTTACGCCAAACAATCCCGCGGCCGCCCCCAGCGCCGCTATGTCGAACCGCCACACCCGTACCGCCTCCGCCAGATCCCGATTGGGCAGGACAAACCCGCATACCCCCGCAATGCTCACCACAATCAGGGCCGCGGGAGAGATCAGCCCCGCCTCTACCGCTGCCGTTCCCACCACAATGCCGCCGATGGTGGAGACCGACTGACCGATGGCCTGGGGCAGATGGATTCCGGATTCCTGAAGCAGCTCAAAGGCGATCAGCAACCCCAAAACCTCCAAAGTGGTAGAAAAAGGTACGTTTTCCTTACTTTCAATAATGGAGCGAAGCAGGGGCAGCGGGATCATCTCCTGCTGAAAAACCGCCATGGCAATGTAAAATCCCGGCAGCAGCAGACTGAGAATCAGGGCGCAGTACCGCAGGATGCGGACGAAGGTAGCGGATACATAGTCCCGGCTGCGATCCTCCGGGCTTTCCATGAGATACCCCAGATCCGCCGGAGCCAGATATCCCAAAGGCAGACCGTCCACCAGCAGACCCACCCGACCGTCCAGCAGCCCTTGGCTGAATTTGTCCGCCCGTTCCGTGTACTGCATCAGGGGAAAGGCGGTAGCCCTGGAACCGGTAATATATTCCTCCACCGCCGAAGGAGACAGCATACCATCAATGTCGATAGACCTGACCCGGTTTTCCATTCTGGCCACCAATGACCGGTTGGTGATTCCCTGAATCCACACTATGCTCACATGGGTCATGCTTCTTTTTCCCACGGTCAGCCCCGTAAACCGCAGCTCCGGGGTACGAAGATGCCGTCGGATCAGGCTGGTGTTAATGCGAACGGTCTCCACGAAGGCATCCTTGGGGCCTTTGACCGTATTCTCCACCTCGGGAGGAGAAGGAGAGCGGCGGGTTCCGGATTTGATTTCAAAGGCGATTGCCCCCGATCCCGGAAACAGCACCACACAGAAGCCGTTGACCAGCTTCCCCGCCACCGTCTGGATGCTGTCGCATTCATCCGCCACACTGTTATAGACTGCGCCTCTCAGTGCCCCGGCATACAGCTCTTCCATTGTCTCTCCCCGGAGATTCTCCGAGATGGGCTTCAGGATAAACTCCGACATTTCACTGCCGGATACCATGCCGTCGATGGCGTAGGCATGGAGCAGGAAGCCGCCGCACCGGATTTCCCGGGCAATCAAGTCCTCCGTGTCCCCAAAAATATCCCGAATTTCTCCGTCCGTCATACTTTCACCCCAGGAAAGCATACCCATATCTTGCTTTTTTATTCTCCCGGTGGTATGATTGTGTAAATTTCAGTTGAGAGGTAAGGCTATGAGCAGCATCGGGCGCATTCAAAAGAAAACGGATAACCCCTTTCTGAACTTCTACGAAATGGAAGCCATCCACCGAGATGGAAAAAGCGCTCCCTATTACATGGCCTCCCGTGCCAGGGATATCTCTGATTTGAAAGCTCTCTCCGGGAAAAACGACCCGGACGGTGTCATTCTGTTCGGGGTCTACGGAGAGGCCAGGGATAAGGTGGTTCTGATCCGTCAGTACCGCTATCCCCTGGGGGACTATGTCTATGAATTCCCGGCCGGTCTGGTAGAACCGGGTGAAGATATCCTGGAAGCGGGCATTCGGGAAATGTATGAGGAAACCGGCCTGACCTTCACCCCCAAAGAGAGCGGATGCTATTCCCGCCCCTTCTTCACCACCATCGGCATGACCGACGAAAGCTGCGGCACCGTCTTCGGCTACTGCACCGGTCAGCCTACCAACTGTCACGAGGAGGCCAGTGAGGAAATTCAGGTGCTCATCGCTGACCGTGCCGAATGTAAACGCATTTTAAAGGAGGAAAACGTCGCCATTATGTGCGCCTATATGCTGATGCACTTTATTTCCTGCAACGGCGACCCTCTGGCTTTTTTAGATAAGGAGAACTGATATGTCCCATACCATTGCTGCCGTTTCCACAGGAAACACTGTCAGCGCCATCGGCATCCTAAGGCTTTCCGGGGATGACTGCATTGCAGTCGCTGATCAGGTGTTTTCTCCCAACGGCAAATTACACCTTTCCCAAAGCCCCGACCGAAAGCTGATGCTGGGAACGCTACAGGACAAGCAGGGCCGGGTTATCGACCAGTGCATGGCCACCGTCTCCCGGGGGCCTCACAGTTACACCGGAGAGGATACCGTGGAATTTCACTGTCACGGCTCCCCTGCCGTCCTTGCCGCGGGCCTCCAAAGCCTATACCTGGCCGGTGCAAAACCTGCCGGACGGGGAGAGTTCACCAAGCGGGCATTCCTCAACGGCAAGCTGGATCTGACCCAGGCGGAGGCTGTCATTGATCTGATCGAGGCGGACACCGCCGATGCCGCCGCCAACGCCGCTGGGCAAGTCGGTGGCGTACTGCAAAGAAAGCTCGGCCCCATTTATGACAACCTGGTAAACCTGTGCAGCCACTTCCA
>CAYMWT010000234.1:0-4076 GCA_964394055.1 uncultured Oscillospiraceae bacterium | reverse complement strand
GCGGCAAGCATCGCCGTCACCTCCTGCATAAACCCTATTCCCCATTGCCCGTCCATTTTCCCGGAAGCGGGAAGAAAATCTTCTCTTATTGACCACCCCGTCATATGTGTATTTTGCTATCAAGTTCCGATCTAGCAGTGTTTTTAGGAGCACTTGCGTGAAGTGTTTGTCTTATGAGAATTGTGAACAAGTTTACAGCCTTGTAAATGCACTCTGTGCGGAATATGAGCGAATTGCTTTTCTGGCGGGGCTCCAGCTTGGGGCTCAGTTGATGCTGGAGTTGTGGCAGCTCGGTGAAAATTAGATGAAATTTTGCAGGGGAGTCTGCATTGTTCCATAGCCTTATAAGTGATACGCACTATTCGCATCCAGTGTTTTTTTCCTTTCTTTCCAGTCTGGCATCAACATGGAAAGGAACGTATAGAAATGTTTGGAATGGTTTGGATGGATAAAATGGCAGAATTCGTGCATCACCACATATTCAATGCAGTTCCGGGGGGCTTCCAGAAGCCGTTTATTAAGCGTGATAATCCCTTTCTTCGGCAAACAAGATCCCCATCTTGTATCCATATCTCGAATTCGTAGGACAGGAGGTGGAACCCCGTATTTGTGAAATACTGGGTAAGTCTCGTCAACAATCTCTCCAAAAACTTTTTTGCATTGCTGGTCGAAAAACTTCTCGACCAATCGTTTCTTTTTGGAAAAGTCCAGTGGATCTTTGACCTCAAGGAATAAATGGACACCATCAGAACACAGCCGATCCTTATCGGCTTGTTGCACTTTGAGCCGAAGTGCCCTGCCCTGTAGATAAAAGGTCTCCCCGCTGACAAACTGCTTCGGCTTCGGCCTGTACTGCTCCTGTATTGCAAATTTTGTTTGCGCATTCAGGATAAACGACGCTTTGCTTATCAGAAACGCATCTATCTTTTCAGCAGGAACAGTTTCATTGGCAGATACATATACGCTTCCGTCTTTACGCACATGAAGGTTTATGTTCTTTACATTCTTCCGCTCCAGCGAATACAGAAGCGGCTCCCCCTCTATCTGGATCGTTCTTAATGTAATATCATCCGGCATGATTAAAACCTCCGGAGGGCAACGGTTTTAATATTTTCAATAACCTTGTCGATCAAATCGAATGATAATACCAGTCCCCGGCTCTTTTCATATCCATAGAACAGATCGTCAATGTCCTGGGAGATCCGGTTGTGGATCGTTTGATTATTGGTCCAGTCTACACGGCTGTGTTTTTCCATAATTGCCGTAATTTCCTCGGCAATCTCTGCCGCAAAATCAGGCGTCATTCCCTCTACATGGGCATCATCAAACAATGCCGCTATCACGCCATAAAAGGCCTGTGCGTGAACATTGCTTTTGATCCGTTCCGGATAGCTGACAGAACTCTTCCCGGCATGGTAATCCTCCATGATGCTTTTCATCTTTGTAAGATACTCCGCTTCGCTGATAACCCGCTCCTTGTACTGATCCAGTGCTTCCTTAATTCGCTTGGAGAAGCTATCATAATACGCAGGGTTTTCTTCATACTTTGCACTGATGCTCTTGGACAGTCTGCTGGTAATTGCTTCTGCCTTCGCCCGCAGGGAACCCAGCTCTTCCAGTTCCCGCTCAAAATCGTCCTTATTCAGAATATCAACCGGATTGGTAATCTGTTTCAGGCCAGCCACGGACAAATGCGTATCCAAAAGGTTCTGCATCAGCGGTTCATACTCGCTGTTGTCGATGGCATCACAATATCGGATTTTTACACTGCGCCGCACTTTTGAGAAGAACACGAAACGATCCTGGTATTTTTTGCGTTCTTCTCCCGGGAGCGCAGCATAGGCTTGCTCAGAATTTAATATAAGGTTGAGCGCTCTGCCAAATGCGCACAGCAAGTTATAGAACTGTTCACGCTTCTTTTCATCTGCCAGGCTTACTTCTACTGCTTCCGTATCGCTGAGATCTCCTACATCCGTAAACAAATCAATCAGATTGGTGTATGCGGCTCTTACTTGTCCCAGCGCCTCCATAACATCGATTACAACGCCCCTCAGGTCTCCGCCCTCGAAGTTTTCAAGGCCTGCACCACTGTACATATCCATGGCAGCATCCAGCTTCTGTATCAAGCCACGATAGTCTACAATCAATCCATACTCCTTACCGTCATGGAGGCGATTGGTTCTGGCAATCGCTTGGAGCAAACCATGCTCTTTGAGCTCCTTATCAATGTACAGCACCTGACAAACGGGGGCATCAAACCCGGTCAGAAGCTTACTGCATACAATGAGAATGTCAATTTCTCCGTCGCAAAATCGATTTTTTATGGCTTCTTCGTAGGCATCGACGTCGCCATACTGCTTCATCATCTTTTCCCAGTATGCGACCACCAGATTGTCTGTACCCTCATCTGCATCGTCCACGCTTTCCCGCATATCCGGCGGGGAAATGACCACTGCGCAGGTTAGATCGCCAAATTGTTCAAAGCAGTTCAAATAACGAATTGCGTCCCGCTTATAGTTGGTTGCCAGCATGGCTTTGAACCCCGTATTCTTGAAGCCTTGGATAAAATGATTGTTGATATCCAGGGCAATGCGCTTAATTCTGGCATCTGTGGAGGTCAAGCGGCGAATACTGCTCCATTTTTTTCGCAAATCTTCCTTTTGCGCTTCGGTTAATCGTTTTGTTGTCTGCTTAAACCACAGATCAATGTTTTCCTCATCCACCTTCTGCTCCACGAACCGACCTTCGTAGATCAGGGGAACAATGGCCCCATCCTCCACGCCGTCCTGAATGGTATACTTGTGGATGAGTTTTCCAAATTTGGTCAGAGTATTCTTTTCCCGCTTCATCAGCGGTGTCCCTGTGAAGCCAATGTAGCAGGCATTGGGAAATACGTTTCGCATTTTGGCTGCCATAGAGCCATAGTTGGAGCGATGGCTTTCGTCAATGAGAACAAACACGTCTCTGGAATGGTTTTTCGCTTCCAGCCGCTCCGCAGTGTTGAATTTATTGATGATGGTGGTGACCACATCCGCCTTCCCGCTGGTCACCAGTTCCACCAGATGCCGGCCACTGGTTGCCCTGGCGGGGTTCAGCCGTGTATGAGTAAAGGTTGCCGCGATCTGACCGTCCAGCTCTTTCCGGTCCGTTACAATGACCACACGGGGATTGCAGGCCGCAAGCTCCATCAAAATATATTTGGCCAGCATCACCATGGTCAGGCTCTTGCCGCTGCCCTGGGTATGCCAAATCACACCGCTCTGGCGGTTGCCTTTCTGGTCCTGCTGAGCAATGGTTTCGATGATTTCCCGAATGGCGAAATACTGCTGATACCGGCAGATTTTCTTCACATTTGCGTCAAACAGGACAAAGTAGCGTGTCAGCTCCATCAGGCGTTCCCGGCTGAAGAGGGAAATGATATTGCGGTCCTGTTCCGTAGGGGTTCTGTCCGTTACAAACTGCGCCAACTGGGAATCGAGGAACGCCCTGTCCTGTTCTTTCCATACGCTCCAAAATTTCTTGGGTGTTCCTGTCGTAGCGTATTTCACAGCGTTCTTGTTGGTTGCCATGACAATTTGCGCATACTTATATAGCTGCGGGATATAATCTGACTGCTGGTTTCGGATCGTCTGCTCCACAGCCTGCTCTACAGAAATCTGGGGTGCCTTGCACTCAATCACCCCAAAGGGGATGCCGTTGACAAACAGCACAATATCCGGGCGGGCATTGTGAAGCTTGTCCTGACTGGCCACGGCAAATTCCTCTGTCACATGGAACAGGTTGTTCTCCATATGTTCCCAGTCAATGTATTTCAGGTTAAAGCTGAGGGATTTGCCGTCGCCAACAGTTTCCGGAAAGCTCTTGCCAAGCAGAAGAGCATCATAGATTTTCTCACTGGTGCGCACCAGACCATCCACCAGCGGCTCGTCCAACTCCTCCATAGCCCGCTCAATGTTAGCAGCAGAGAACTCGTTTTCCGCACCGGCATAGCTGTAGCGGTTGAGCTTGCGCAATTGCCCCCGGAGAATATCCTTCAGCAGCACATGATAACGGCTGCCCCGCTGCTTTTCGCAGTC
>CAYMWT010000233.1:0-4088 GCA_964394055.1 uncultured Oscillospiraceae bacterium | reverse complement strand
AGGTTTTCCTCCGCCGTCATGTCCAGGTAGACGGAGGGCGTCTCCACCACGGCCCCCATCCGGCGGCGGGCTTTGATAATTCTACTGCTGCTGCCGGGGATGCCGTACAGGGTAAAGTCCCCGGAGGTGGGGGTCTGCAAGCCGCAGATTAAGCGGATGAGGGTGGTTTTGCCCGCACCGTTTTTCCCGACAAAGCCGTAAATGGCTCCCTTGGGGACGTGCATGGTCAGCCCCTTCAGGGCGGTAAAATGCTTGTAGGTCTTGGTTAAGTCTTGGGTTTGTAAAACATAATCCATATATGTACCTCCTTTGGATGAACCTAAGGGTACACCCAAAAGGTCAAGAAAGCGGTCAAGAAAACCGTCAAAATTTCGTCAAGATTTTGACAGCCGGAATCCAATGCCCCACACGGTTTCAATGGGGTCAATACCGCTGACGTCCTGAATCTTCTTGCGCAGATTGCTGATATGCTGCTTTAAGGAACGCTCGGTGCAGTCCGGGGTGTCCCGGCTGATCCGGTCCAGAAGGACACTTTTTGCCAGCACCTGACTGGGGTTTTCCATGAGCAGCTTTAAAATGGCGTATTCCGTTCGGGTCAGCCTGACGGCCTGCCCCTGGACGGTCAGGGTCAGGGACAGCAGATCCAGACATAAGCACCCTGCCTGAAGGGAGGTGCTGTGTCCCTGCTGCTCTGCCTTGCGAAGCTGGACGGTGATCCGGGCCAGCAGCTCCTTTAGATCGAAGGGCTTGGTCATGTAATCCGCCGCGCCGCCCAGCAGGAGGTTGACCTTGTCCTGGACGTCTACCTTGGCGGAGAGGACGATTACGGGTATGTTTTCAATGTGGGATAGGACTTCCTCTCCGGAAAGCCCCGGCAGCATCAGATCCAGTAAAATCAGATCCGGGCGGCTCTTATTCAGAAGGTAGAGGGCCTCCGTTCCGGAATAGGCCCGGAGAACGCCGTAGCCCTCCTGAGTCAAGGCTTCCGTCAGCATATCGCCGATGGCGCAGTCGTCGTCAATAATGGCAATGGTTTTCATGGTACTCGTCCTTTCCCGGCCGTTTTTGTTTTTACGATTATACCATGTTTCCGGTGAGAAAAACAGACCTGTCATGTTTTATTTCAGAGAGGCATAGATTATCCCAGGGAGGGGATCTTTTATGCGAAAACGGGATGTGATCTTACTGGTTCTGGCGGTGGCGGCGGCGGTGACCGTGGCGCTGAGCGTCTTTGCATCCAGCGCCCTGCAAACCGGCTCCTGGGGCCTGAGCTTTCGGCAGGAGGGAATGCCGCCCATTGGCAACGCGGGAGTGGATCAGCTAAGGCGCTACGATGCCGCCTATATCGGAGATACCACAAAGCCCACCATCTATCTGACCTTCGACGCAGGATATGAAAACGGCTGTACCGCCAGGATTCTGGACACGCTGAAAAAGCACAACGTAAAGGCGGCCTTCTTCCTGGTGGGCAACTACATTGAAAAGAATGCCGACCTGGTACGCAGGATGGTGGACGAAGGGCACATTGTAGGCAACCACACCATGCACCACTATGATATGAGCAAGATCGCCGATAAGGACACCTTTACCAAAGAGCTTGGGGATCTGGAAGCCCTGTTCAAAGAAGCCACAGGCAGGGAGCTTCCCAAATTCTATCGTCCGCCCCAGGGCATCTACAGCGAGGACAACCTGAAAATGGCCCAGGAGCTGGGGTACAAAACCGTCTTCTGGAGCCTGGCCTATGTGGACTGGAATCAGGATTCTCAGCCAAGCAAGGAACAGGCGTTCTCAAAGCTGCTCCCCAGAATCCACAACGGAGCTGTGGTGCTGCTCCACTCCACCTCCCAGACCAACGCGGAAATTCTGGACGAGCTGCTGACCAAATGGGAGGCCCAGGGCTATTCCTTCAGTACGGTGGAGGCGCTTTTCCCCTAGAGCAGATTCCACAGGGTCAACCCGTGGGCCTGACTGACGGCATCCACCTTTTCCATCAGCTGAAGACAGGCGGCGGCAAAGTCCGCCGTCTCTTTTTCTGCCTCATAGGCCTCCAGTGATCCGAAAAGACTGTCAATCTCTTCTACCGGGGTATGGTCGGCAAAGCAAAGCCGCACATTGGCCCAATGCTGCCATTGCTGCTTCGCCCGACCAGTGGCGGCGTCTGCTCCATTCCAGTCCCCGGCCAGGGCGAAATCCGCCGCTTCCCGGAGATTTTGGGATACGGGACGATGAATTTCCCCCATGATCCAGGTGACGGCGAGGGCCAGGGCCAGAAGCACCAGAAGCAGCGAGAATCCAAACCAGCTTCGCTTCATTGCCCCGCCTCCTTCCCCAGCCACAGAACCTTATCCCCTGCTTCCAACGTCAGAAGCAGGGTGTCCTTCATCCGGGAGCCGTGGGCGTCCAGCTGAGCCTGAAGCCAGGCCCGGTCCTTTTTTGCCCGTTCCAGGTTTTCCGTGGAGAGAAAGCCGTCCTCAATAATGGTAATGGGGAGGACCTGGGGCTTTGCCTGAATTCCGGCGTCTCTGGCGCTGGCGGGGCGATCCTTGGGATAGGGGAAGACGGAGACCTGGCCGTCGGTTTCCAGAATGGCGTACTGGACGGAGGTGAAGCTTAAAATGTCCTTTTCCCGGAGCTGCCGGCTGAGCTCGTCCAGAGTCACCCGGGTGCGGCGGAGGCTCTGCACATCCAGCTTTCCGTTTTCAATGAGGATCACCGGCTTGCCGCAGAGAAACCGCCGGAACCGGACGCTGGAAAAGACGATGCCGGACAGGGTCAGCTCCATCCCCAGCACCGTGAGGATGGGAACCAGACCGGAATACAGGGGAATGGCCCCGTCCTGCATAGGGATGGCAGCCAGGTTGGCAATGAGCATGGTGACCACGAACTCCGCCGGTTCCATTTCCCCCACCTGGCGCTTGCCCATAAGCCGGACGGAGAAAATCAGCACCAGATACAATAAAATGGTGCGTATATAAGAAAGAATCAAAAAACCACCTCTTACGGGTAGATTACCCGGAGGTGGTAAAATTATGCAGGCCCTCTGACAATACAAAAACCGCAGCATACGCTGCGGTTTTTGCAACAAGAAAAGAGGAGAGGAAAAAATGAAAAAGATGAAAGGTAGCATATTTAGAAACCGGAACGTTTTTTCTGTTCCTGTGTTGTTATCTTTTATGGCTTTATTGTAACCGAAAGATGTTAAAGAAAAAAGTGGATAAATATTAAGTTCCTGTGAAGTTGTGTGACAGAATTTCGTTTCCGTGAAAGGGAACGGCCTGCCGGGAGCACCGCTTCCCGGACGCCCTCCGAACCGGTTCCCGGGAAAAGCCGCGGAGAAAGAAATGAGCGGGAGAGAGGCTTTGTCAATCTGCCCTAAATTTCCCTCCAATATACGATAAAAATATACTGAAAAACCACAAAAATGTATTGCCAATCTTTCCTTCTTGTGATAAAATGTATTTGGTGGAAATTGGGGTTTCCCTTTGATTTCCCCGAAACTTCTTTGAAAAAGCGGCCAAAAGCCGCATATCTATCCATAATAGGAGGCAATAAATATGGCACTGGATTTAACCAAGTATGGCATCACCGGTACTACGGAGATTGTCCACAACCCCTCTTACGAACTGCTGTTCGAGGAAGAGACCAAGAAGGAGCTGACCGGCTATGAAGTGGGTCAGGTCACCGAGCTGGACGCCGTCAACGTTATGACCGGTATCTACACCGGCCGTTCCCCCAAAGACAAGTACATTGTCATGGACGAGAACTCCAAGAACACCGTGTGGTGGACTTCCGATGAGTTCAAGAACGACAACCACCCCATGAGCGAGGCCGTCTGGGCTGAGGTCAAGAAGATGGCTGTGAAGGAGCTGTGCAACAAGCGGCTGTTCGTTGTGGACGCCTTCTGCGGCGCCAACCACGACACCCGGATGGCTGTCCGTTTCATCATGGAAGTGGCATGGCAGGCTCACTTCATTAAGAATATGTTCATTCAGCCCTCTGAGGAGGAGCTTGCGAACTTCGAGCCTGACTTCGTTGTTTACAACGCTTCCAAGGCCGCTGTTGAGAACTACAAGGAGCTGGGCCTGAAC
>CAYMWT010000232.1:3878-4115 GCA_964394055.1 uncultured Oscillospiraceae bacterium | reverse complement strand
TGCCAACACCCTGATCATTGAAAACGCCGACCATTTTGGCCTGAGCCAGCTCCACCAGCTTCGTGGCCGTGTAGGCCGTTCCACCCGCCATGCCTATGCCTACTTTACCTACCGCCCCGACAAAAACCTGACGGAGATTGCGGAGAAGCGGCTGTCTGCCATCCGGGACTTCGCGGAATTCGGCTCCGGCTTCAAGATCGCCATGCGGGATCTGGAGATCCGGGGTGCGGGCAACCT
>CAYMWT010000232.1:0-3868 GCA_964394055.1 uncultured Oscillospiraceae bacterium | reverse complement strand
GGCGGAGCAGGGGGAATTTCTATGCGACGGGCTGAAGCTGCTGGACGAGGCTGTACTGGAGGAGCGCGGCGAGGCCCCCAAGGCCCCGGACTGCACTGCCGACCTGAACGTCACCGCCAATGTGGATAAGGCCTACGTCTCCCGTGGCGAGGAACGGATGGATCTGTACCGCCGGATGGCCGCAATCCGCTCCCAGGAGGACGCCGATGATCTGCTGGACGAGATCGTGGATCGGTACGGTGAGCCTCCCAAGGGCGTGCTGAATCTCATCGACATCGCCCTGCTCCGGGCCAAAGCCCGGGAGGCCGGTGTGAAGGACATCCGTCAGAAGGCCGGCGATGTGCTGTTCACCCTGGCAAATCTGAATTTCGAGGCCGTCGGCGCCCTGTGCAACGATCCGGATTACAAGCAGCGGGTCACCTTCCTGGCAAACACCAAGGAGCCTACCCTGCGCTTAAAGCTTGCCACCGGGGTTGACAGTCTGAAGCAGAGCCGGGTATTTATCGATCGGTACCGCAGCTGCTGTAATTGTTAATTTCCTGTGACATTCCTTGCATTTTTCAAGGATTATGGTATAATGCAGTCAAATTTCTTATCCTTTTAAGGAGGCTACCATGTCCAAAGGTAAATTTTCCGCTCCCCGGCCCCGCCGGGAGGAGGATCCGGAAATCCGCCGGGCCTATCGGCAAATGACCGGCCAGGAGCCGATCCCGGAATCCATACAGGAACCCATTCCAGAACCCAACCAGGAGGCACGTCCGGTACGCAAGCCGGAGGCACCCATGCGTCCCGCTTCCGCTCCCGCCTCTGAGAACGCTGACCTGGACACCCTGCTGACAGGACTGAATCAGGAGAGCGCCACATCTGACAAGCTTCCGCCTCAGCCCACTGCGAAGTCCGATCCTTTCTCCATGCCTCCCACGCGAAAGCAGCCCTTCCGGAAATTCCTTCCGGAGGAGGAGCCTGTGGAGGAAGCGGAAGCCTCTCAGGAGGATGACTTCGATGAGGAGGAATCCTTCCTGGACAAAGCCATGAAGTACCTGAACAAGGCCATGGATTTCTGCACGGAAAACAAAAAAATCGTGCTGGTGGCCCTGTGTGCCCTGGCCCTCCTTGTCATTGTGGGCGTGATCTCCGTCTTCGCCGCCGGTACCGCCGACCCCTACGACCGGAAGATTCTGAATAACGTCTATGTAGCCGGAGTCAATGTAGGCGGTATGACCAAGAAGGATGCCATCAACCTGGTCAAGCAGAGCGCCGATTCCCGGCTGGCCCAGGAATCCATGGTGGTGGAGCTGTCCGGAAGCGAGCTTCGCATCTCCCCTGCCGATGCCTCGGTAAAGCTGGATGTGAAGGGCGCTGTCAACGCCGCCTACGACTATGGCCGCACCGGCACCAACGCCGAAAAGGATCAGGCCTATCTCAGCTCCCTGACAAGCTCCTATACCGTTCCCCTGTCCTCTTATATGGAGGTCAACAAGCGAAAGATTCAGGAGGCTTTGGAAGCCTTTGCCTCTGACGCTGGCAGCACCCTGACCCAGAGCAAATATGGCCTGGAAGGCACCCAGCCGGCGCTGTCCCTGGATCAATTCGACGAACACGCCCCCGGGCAGACCCTGGTCATTACCATGGGTACCCCTGGCATCCGGTTCGACACCGCCGCCGTACTGGAACAGATTCTGGAGGCATACACTCGATTTGAATTCCGGGTCACCGTAGGGGACGCGGAACCCACTTCCCTGCCGGATCCTCTGGATCTGGATTCCATCTATCTGGAATTCTACATTGCCCCGGTGAACGCCACCGTAGATGTGGCAGCTCACAAAACCATTCCGGCCTCCTATGGCTATGGCTTTGATGTGGATAACGCCAAGAAGCTGGTAGCCCAGGCGGATTACGGGGAGGAAATCCGGATCCCCATGGAGTATATCCAGCCAGAGGTGATGGACGAGGAGCTTCTGTACCGGGATATTTTAGGCGAATACCGCACCTCCTACAGCCGCAGCGAAAACCGGATCGTCAACCTGAAGCTGGCCTGTGAGGCCATCAACGGTTTTGTTCTGGATCCCGGACAGGTTTTCTCCTTCAACGACCGGGTCGGTCAGCCCGCCACAGACAAGGGCTACAAGTACGCCTATGTCAGCACCGGAATTGAAGAAGAATCGGTGGTTGGCGGCGGCATCAGCCAGGTCGCATCTACCCTGTACTATGCTGCCCTGCTGTCTGACCTGCAAATTGACGCCCGGGTTAACCACGACCGGCCCATGTCCTATATTGACTACGGCTTTGACGCGGATATCCAATGGGGCTCCCGGGATCTGCGGATCAAAAACAACACCGATTACCCCATCACCATTCATGCGGAGGCCGCCGGCGGCAATGTCTCCATTCAACTTCTGGGCACGGAGCAGCGTAACTACTATGTACGCCTGGAAAGCCGGATTCAGAACACCTATGTCCCCGATACCAAATACGAAGATTTCAAATACAACAATCCCGACGGCTATCTGGACGGAGACGTCATCCAGGAGGGCGAGGACGGATACCTGATCAGAACCTATATGGTAAAGTATGACCGTTCCACCAACGAACAGCTTTCCCGGAATTCCATTGCGGATTCCGAATACGAATCCGTTGACCGGATTCTGGCCCGGGTAGAGGCCGAGCCTACAACCGCGCCTACCCAGCCCCCCACACAACCCACCACACAGCCCACCACGCCGCCGACCGAATCCTCCAAGCCTACCGCACCCAGTGAGTCCTCCGAGGCATCTTCGGAAGCCAGTGAACCCTCCGCAGAATCCTCCGACCCCAGCGAGTCCTCCGACGATTCTTCCGATTCCAGCGAATCCAATGAAGCCGGTGCGGATATCGCGGCGTAATTTCTCCTTCACAAAAAATCCCAGTCAAAGCAAATGCCTTGACTGGGATTTTCTTTGGATATTTCTCTTACAGGTGCAGTACCCGATCCTTGATCTCCTGGGTTCTGCCCTGGTTCCAGAACTGGGTACCGATGTAGCCGCAGGTACGGCGGGCCACATTCATCTTGTTCTGGTCGGTGTTGCCGCACTGGGGACATACCCAGATCAGCTTTCCATCCTCGTCTTCCTTAATCTCGATCTCTCCGTCAAAGCCGCAGACCTGGCAATAGTCGGACTTGGTGTTCAGCTCGGCATAGATGATGTTGTCATAGATGAACTGCATCACTTCGATCACCGCGTCAATGTTCTGCTGCATATTGGGCACCTCCACATAGGAGATGGCGCCGCCGGGAGACAGGTGCTGGAACTGGGCCTCGAAGCCCAGCTTGGTGAAGGCATCGATCTTCTCGGATACATGGACGTGGTAGGAGTTGGTGATATAATTCTTGTCTGTGATGCCGGGGATAATGCCAAACCGGTTCTGGAGGCACTTGGCAAACTTGTAGGTGGTGGACTCCAGGGGTGTGCCATAGAGGGAGAAGTCGATGTTGTGCTCCTTCTTCCACTTGGCGCAGGCGGCATTCAGGGCGTTCATGATCTCCAGGGCAAAGGGCGTTGCCTCGGGATCGGTATGGGACTTGCCGGTCATGTACTTGACACACTCATAAAGTCCCGCGTAGCCCAGAGAAATGGTAGAGTAGCCGTTGAACAGCAGCTTGTCGATGGGCTCGCCCTTCTCCAGTCTTGCCAGAGCGCCATACTGCCACAGAATGGGGGCAGCGTCGGACAGGGTGCCCTTCAGACGCTCATGGCGGCACAGCAGGGCCTTATGGCACAGCTCCATCCGCTCGTCGAAGATCTGCCAGAACTTATTCACGTCCCGTCCGGAGGACAGGGCAATGTCCGGCAGGTTGATGGTGACCACGCCCTGGTTGAACCGGCCGTAA
>CAYMWT010000231.1:0-4145 GCA_964394055.1 uncultured Oscillospiraceae bacterium | reverse complement strand
CCTTTATGAACGGTGTGAAGAAGGCCGGCATCGAGATGAACCGGAAGAGCCTGTCCGAGATGGCAATTCAGGACAGCGCCGCTTTCGCCGCTGTCGTGGAGAAGGCCAAGGCTGCTCTGAACTAAGAAAAACAAAAATGCCTGCCAAGATTTTGGCGGGCATTTTTATTACGAAAAGAATTGTGGAGGTGACCAAATGGAGCTTCGGCTGACAGCCCGGCGGGAGGGACGGCTGTCCTCCTTCCTGCGGGGAGAGCTGAAGATGTCCTCTTCCCTGATGAACAAGCTGAAATGGGGAGACGGCATCCGGGTGAACGGCGTGCCCCAGCATACGAACTTTCCCGTAAAGCCCGGGGATGTGATCACCGTTGCCCTGGAGGAACCGGTACCGGAGTATCCGGCGGAGGACGGGCCGCTGACGATTCTTTATGAGGACGACCACATTCTGGTGACGGACAAGCCTGCGGGAATGCTGATTCATCCCTCCCGGGCGAAGAATGAGGGAACCCTGGCAAACTTTGTGGCAGGGTATTACCGCCGGACAGGGCAGGATTCCGCCTTCCATCCCGTGACACGGCTGGATCGGGATACCTTCGGGATCGTGCTGCTGGCGAAAAACGCCCATATCCACAGGCTTCTTCAGGAGACGGACATCCGCAAGACTTATCACGCTCTGGTCTTCGGCGGGCCGGAACCGGATCAGGGAACCATTGACGCGCCCATTGCCAGACGACCGCTTCCCAGCTTACTGCGCTATGTCAGCCCGGAGGGAAAGCCTGCTGTGACAGAGTTTCGGGTTTTGGAGCGGGGAGAGGGAATATGCAAGCTGGCTCTGCGGCCGGTAACGGGACGAACCCATCAGCTTCGGGTGCACTGCGCATACATGGGCTATCCCATACTGGGAGATCCCCAGTATGGAAGCCCGGAATCTCAGGCCTATTCGGCGGAGCTGGGGCTACAGCATCAGGTGCTTTGCGCCAAGCGCCTGGAATTTACCCATCCCGTCACCGGAGAAAGAATTACGCTGGAATCCGGAATGAACGCGGAAATATAGCCGGGAGGGAAGGCACTTATTTTCCCAGCAGCTTATTTTTATTGTAGGCGGCAATGACGCAGTCCATCACCGCGCCCCGGAAGCCCTTCTGCTCCAAAGCATGGACACCGGCAATGGTGCTGCCCCCGGGAGAACAGACAGCATCCTTCAATTCTCCCGGATGCTGATGGGTCTGCAAAACCATTTCCGCGGCGCCGGACAGGACGGCGGCGGCATATTCCATGGCCTTTTTCCGGGGAACGCCACAGGCTACCCCGCCGTCTGCCAGAGCCTCCATAAAGAGGTAGGCATAGGCAGGGCCGCAGCCGGACAGGGCGCTGGCCGCGTCGATCAGGGATTCATCCAGGGGATCCAAATGGCCGCAGGGAGCCATGTCCTGAAGGAAGGTGCTGAGCATCTCTTCCGTGACCAGGTGGTTGTGACAATACTGGATCATACCCTGACCAACAGCGGTTGGGGTATTTGGCATAATGCGGATGATGGGAAGCTCGCAGCCAGCGAATTCCTGAATCTGGCGGATTTCCAGACCGGCCGCCATGGTGATCAGCAGGGGCTTGCGCGCTTTGAGGATATCTTGCAGAGGAAGGAGGATATCCTTCATCATGTGAGGCTTTACGCCAAGAAAAATGCTGTCACAATTCTGGACAATGGCAACGTTATTGGAATAGGTGATTCCCAGCTCGTCAGCCAGCGCCCTGGCATTGCCGGAACGGTCAGTGACCCAGATGTCCCTGGTGCTTTTGCTCAGGGCCTTGGCAATGGCGCCGCCCATATTGCCGCAGCCGATAAAACCGTACTTCATAATCTACCTCCTTAGCGGATGTGTCCGTTGCCGTGGATTACATATTTATAGGTGGTCAGCTCCCGCAGACCCATGGGGCCTCTGGCGTGGAGCTTCTGGGTGGAGATGCCCATTTCACAGCCCAGGCCGAACTCTCCGCCGTCGGTGAACCGGGTGGAGGCGTTGACATAGACAGCGGCGCTGTCTACCCCGGCGGTAAAGGCTTCTTCTGCCTCGGGACTGCGGGTGACAATGGCCTCGCTGTGCCCCGTGGAGTGGGCGGCAATGTGGGCCACGGCCTCCTGAACGTCTTCCACGCACTTGACGGCGAGAATGTAGTCCAGGAATTCTGTGTCGAAGTCCTGCTCACCGGCGGGTGTACCGGGGATATAGCGGGCAGCGGTCTCGTCCAGGCGAAGCTCTACGGGATTTTCCCGCTTCACAACCAGCCGGTCATAGACCATGGGCAGAAACTGGGGGGCAATGGCCTTGTCAACAAGCAGCACCTCCTCGGCGTTGCATACGCTGGGACGGCTGGTCTTGGCGTTTTCAATGATGTTCAGGGCCATGTTCAGGTCAGCGGTCTTCTCTACATATACATGGCAGATTCCGGTTCCCGTGGCAATGCAGGGAACGGTGGCGTTGCGGACACAGGCGTTAATCAGCCCAGCGCCGCCCCGGGGAATGAGCAGGTCAATATACCCATTGGCAGTCATCAGGGCGGTGGCGCTGTTTCGGGAGGTGTCCTGCACCAGATTCACGGCGTATTCGGTAACGCCCTGGGCGGTCAGACCGGAACGCAGAGCGGTAACAATGGCGTTTGCGCTGCGGAAGGCCTCCTTGCCCCCACGAAGAACACAGACGTTGCCGCTTTTCAGAGCCAGAGCGGCGGCATCGCTGGTGACGTTGGGGCGGCTTTCGTAGATGATGGCAATGACGCCCATGGGGACGGACACCTTTTCGATTTTCAGGCCGTCTGCCCGGGTGTGGCTTTCCAGAAGCTGGCCCACGGGATCGGGAAGGGCAGCCACGTCCCGGATGCCCTGGGCCATGGCGGCAATGCGGTCGGGGGTCAGGCGGAGCCTGTCCATCATTACAGGGGAGATGTGCTCCCTGGCGGCCTCCAGATCCTGGGCGTTGGCCTCCAGAATGGCCTGGGTGTGAGACAGCAAGGCATCGGCCATGGCGTTCAGGGCGTTGTTCTTCTCCTGGGTGGAGAGACGGGAGACCTGGGCCTTGGCGTTTTTCGCGTTTTCCAGCATGGTTTTCATAGGCGTTCCTCCGTAAATCTGGTGCCGACCTCCTGGCCGTCCAAAATGGCGTACAGTCCTTCCGGGTCATTTCCGTTGGCAATGACCATATCGCAGCCGCTGTTCAGGCAGATCTCCGCTGCCCGAAGCTTGGTGACCATGCCGCCGGTACCCTGGGTGCCGTTGCTGACGCCGGCCAAAGCACGAATCTCGTCGTCGATTTTCGTGACCCTGTGAAGCAGTACAGCCTCGGGATGGGTGTGGGGATCGGCGGTGTACAGACCGTCAATGTCGGACAGCAGGATCAGCAGGTCGGCGTTAACACTGCTGGCCACAATGGCGGCCAGGGTATCGTTGTCACCGATGCCCAGCTCCTCCGTGGCTACGGTGTCGTTTTCGTTGATGATGGGCAGAGCGCCCATTTCCAGCAGACGGTTCAGTGTGGTGGTGAAATTCCGGTGCCGGGTCTCGTTTTCGGTATCGTCCCCGGTGATGAGAAGCTGGGCCACGGTATGGTGGTACTCACTGAACAGCTTGTCATAGATGTACATGAGCTCGCACTGCCCCACGGCAGCGGCGGCCTGCTTGGTGGGAATGTCCTTGGGACGCTGACGCAGGCCCAGCTTGCCGACACCCATTCCCACAGCGCCGGAGGAGACCATAATGACCTCGTGGCCCGCGTTTTTGATATCGCTCAGGGTTTTGCACAGGGCTTCCACTCTGCGGATATTCAGATGTCCCGTGGCATGGGTCAGGGTAGAGGTGCCGATTTTTACAACAATGCGCATGGGAGGATTCCTCCTAAAGAAACAAATTAAATAACATTGTAGCACTTCCCAGCGGTAAAATAAAGAGGGGAAATCAAAAAACCAAAAAATGTCGATACGGCGCTGGAAAAATCTGCTATAATACAGTCATTGTCTTTTTGAAAAAATTTTTTGAAGTTTTGTGAGATATTTGCTTCCCGATCCCTACTATATAGGTGAAACGGAAAGGATGTGAAGTGTTTGCTGGATCACGAGATTATTGACCTGTTCTTTGAGCGCTCGGAGCGGGCCATT
>CAYMWT010000230.1:0-4169 GCA_964394055.1 uncultured Oscillospiraceae bacterium | reverse complement strand
GCTACAACTATATGCCCATCTTCGACTGGACCAGACCCGACCTGTTTCATCCGGTGGGCGACGGCTCCACCGCTCTGTTCTATCAGAAGGACATGATTCAGGACGACTACAAGGCCATGGCAAATTACATTCTGGATTTCACCGAGAAGTACAACATGACCTTCCCTGGCTGGGAGCCGGAGCGGATGGCAAAGCTGGACGAGTTGTTCAAAGCCTATGCCCCCGTGACCAAGGATCAGCTATGGGAGAACCTGTTCTACTTCCTGCGGGCCATCATGCCCACCTGTGAGGAGTGCGGCATCAAAATGGCCATTCACATGGACGATCCCCCATGGGATATCTTCGGTCTGCCCCGGCTGATGGTGGACGAGGCCGCCTGCGACAAGCTGCTGACCACTGTCGATCATCCCTGCAACTGCCTGACCCTCTGCACCGGCTCACTAAATGCCAACCCCAATAACAACTGCGCCGAGATCATCCTCAAGCACCATGATCGAATCGCCTTTGCCCACATCCGCAACATTCACCATTTCCCCAATGGCGACTTTTCCGAGGCCGCCCATCGGGACTGCTGTGGCGAAACCGGCATCATTGAGGTGCTCCGTGCCTATCACGACAATGATTGGAATGGTTATATTCGTCCCGACCATGGCCGTCAGCTCTGGGAGGAAGGCCCCGGTGTCTGCCGCCCCGGTTATGGCAAGTATGACCGTGCCCTGGGCATCCAGTATATGTTGGGCGTTTGGGATACCCTGGATCGTCTTACCGGAAAGGGCTGATGATATGACAGAATTTATGGGAAAGGATTTCCTGCTGACCACGGAAACCGCAAAAAAACTCTACCACGATGTGGCGGAAAAGCTGCCCATCATCGACTATCACTGCCACATCAGTCCCAAAGAGATCTATGAGGACGTGACCGTTGACACCATCTCCGATGTGTGGCTGGGGGGCGATCACTACAAATGGCGGGTCATGCGGACGGCTGGCGTGGAGGAAGAAAAAATCACCGGGAACGCCTCTCCACGGGAGAAATTCCGTGCCTTTGCCGAAACCATGCCTCAGCTTATGGGCAACCCCATTTACCACTGGAGCCATCTGGAATTACAGCGAGGCTTTGGTATTACCAAGCCCCTGACGCCGGAGAGCGCCGACGAGATCTTTGACGCGGCAAACGAGCAGCTAAAGCACCGCTCTGCCCGCCAGCTTATGCGGAAATTTAACGTCAAGGCTATCTGTACCACCGACGAGCCTGCGGATGATCTGCACTGGCACGAGTTAATTGCCCAGGATCCAACCATGGAAATCAAGGTTCTGCCCGCATTTCGTCCTGACAAGGCCATCAACATTGAAAAGCCCATTTTTGCACCATACATCCAACGATTGGGCGAAACCGTTGGCAGGGAGATACACTCTGCTGAGGACGTGGCCGCCGCACTGGTGGAGCGAATCGACTATTTTGCCGCTCATGGATGCCTTTGTGCGGATCATGGCCTGGATTACTGTATGTACGCCGAGCCAAATTCCCAAATTGCCGATTCCGCCTTTACAAAGGCTATGCAGGGCAAGCCTGTCAGCAAAGCAGAGGCGGACGCCTTTAAGACCCTGGTCACCATTGCCTGTGCCAAACGGTATGCGGAGCTAAATTGGGTCATGCAGATCCATTTCGGCTGTCTGCGGGATGTGAACAAGCCCGCTGTAGCAAAGATGGGCTCCGATTACGGCCATGACGCTGTGAACAGTCAGTCCGGCGTGGAGAATCTGGCACCCCTGCTCAATGCGTTCACGGAGAACAACGGTTTGCCGAAAATGATCGTCTATTCCCTGAATCCCAATGACAATACCGCCATAGCTACCATTCTTGGCTGCTTCCAGGGCGGCGGGGTGGCCGGGAGGCTCCAGCAGGGGAGTGCCTGGTGGTTCAACGACAACCGCCCGGGTATGCGCCAGCAGCTTACGGATCTGGCAAGCAACGGCGTGCTGGGTCAATTCGTGGGTATGCTGACGGACTCACGCTCTTTCCTGAGCTACACCCGTCATGAATATTTCCGCCGGGTGCTCTGTGAACTGGTAGGGGAGTGGGTGGAAAGCGGCCAGTACCCAAATGACGAAGCATATCTGAATCGGCTCATAGCGGATATCTGCTACTACAATACCAAGAACTTTTTCGGATTTTCTGTGTAAGGAGAGGAAAACAATGAAACTTCCACTGAATCATGATTTTACCAACAAGGTTGTGGTCATCACCGGTGCGGGCGGTGTGCTCTGCGGCGAGATGGCCCGGGCCTATGCCAAAGCCGGTGCCAAGGTCGCTGCTCTGGACTTGAACGAAGAAGCCGTCAAGAAGCTGGCGGACGAAATGAAGGCAGAGGGATATATCTGCGAGGGCTACAAGGCAAATGTCCTGGATCCCGAGGCGTTGGAAGAAGTTCACCAGAAAGTGCTTTCCGACCTTGGCCCCTGCGACATTCTCATCAACGGCGCGGGCGGCAACAACCCCCGTGCAACCACGGACAATGAGTATCAGCACGAGGCGAAGGAAGGGCAGAAAACCTTCTTTGATCTGGATGCCGGCGGCGTGGATTTTGTGTTCAAGCTGAACTTCCAGGGAACCCTGCTGCCTACCCAGGCATTTGCCAAGGATATGGTCGCCAGGAAGAGCGGTAATATCCTGAACATCTCCTCCATGAACGCCTATATTCCGCTGACGAAAATTCCTGCCTACTCTGGGGCCAAGGCGGCGATCTCCAACTTCACTCAGTGGCTGGCTACCCACTTCGCTGGTTGCGGTATCCGTGCCAACGCCATTGCTCCGGGCTTTTTGGTATCCAACCAGAACAAGACACTGCTGTTCAATCCCGATGGCACCCCCACTGCCCGTTCCGAAAAGATTCTGGAGGGCACGCCTATGGGCCGGTTCGTGGCTTCCGAGGAGCTGCTGGGCGGCGTGTTCTTCCTGACCGATGACAATGCCGCTTCTGCCATTACCGGCGTGGTGCTGCCTATCGATGCAGGCTTTGCCGCCTACTCCGGTGTGTAATTGAGGGATGAAAAAATGACAGTAATGGAAAGATTGGCACGGTCCATTGTCGTACCGGTAGTGGTTCTGGAAAAAGCGGAGGATGCGATTCCCACTGCCCGGGCAATGGTTGCCGGTGGGGTGGACACCATGGAGATTACCTTCCGCACGGCTTGCGCGCCGGAGAGTATCAAAGCCGTGGCGGGAAACTGCCCTGAGACACTGGTTGGTGCCGGAACCATCGTCAATGTGGAACAGGCAAAGCTGGCAGTGGAGATGGGGGCGAAGTTCATTGTTTCCCCCGGCTTCTCTGGGGAAGTGGTTACCTGGTGCGTGGAAAACGGGATTCCTGTGGTTCCCGGTTGCGTGACTCCAACCGAGATCATGGCTGCCATGCGCCATGGCCTAAAGCTGGTGAAGTTCTTCCCCGCCAATGTCTACGGAGGCTTGAACGCTATGAAGAACCTGGCGGCACCCTTTGTGGGCATGAAGTTTTTACCCACGGGTGGCGTCAACAGCGGTAATATCAAGGAGTATATGGACGCACCCTTTATCCACGCTGTAGGCGGAAGCTGGGTTTGCCCCAAGGTGGAAATCACTGCGGGGAACTGGGAGAAAATTACCCAGTTGTGCATAGGTGCCAGAAAAGCCGCAATAGGCGAGTAACCCTGGATTTCAGAAAGGAACAGAGAAATGGCAAGAATCGTTACTTTTGGTGAGCTGATGTTGCGGCTCCAGCCCTATAACTATGAGCGTTTCGTCCAGTGCGATCATGTGGAATTCACCTTCGGCGGCGGTGAGGCGAATGTTGCTGTGTCCCTTGCCAATTACGGCATGGATGCTGTCTACGTTACCAAGCTTCCTGCCCACGCCATCGGCCAGTCTGCGGTGAACTCCCTGCGCCGCTACGGTGTGGACACCTCCAAGATCGTTCGCAGTGGCGACCGGGTAGGTATCTACTTCAACGAGAAGGGTGCCTCCCAGCGTGGCAGTGTCTGCATCTACGACCGTGCCCATTCCGCAATCCAGGAGGCCCAGCCCTCTGACTTTGACTGGGACAAGATTTTCGAGGGAGCCGACTGGTTCCACTTCACCGGAATCACCCCGGCTCTGGGTCCCAACGTAGTGGAAATCTGCCGGGAGGCTTGCA
>CAYMWT010000229.1:0-4192 GCA_964394055.1 uncultured Oscillospiraceae bacterium | reverse complement strand
CCCGGGGTATCCGCCACATAGGTATCTTCCCCCAGAGCGTACAGCTCCACATGCCGGGTGGTGTGCCGTCCCCGGCCCAGCTTTTCCGAGACCTCTCCGGTGGCAAGATTCAGCTTTGGACACAGCCTGTTTAAAATACTGCTCTTTCCCACACCGGAGTTTCCGGTAAAGGCGGTGAGCTTTCCCTTTAATAAGGCCAGCAGCTCCTCCACCCCTTCTCCGGTTTCGGCGCTGGTGCGCAGCACCGTAAACCCGGCGTGCTCATAGATCCGCACCAGATCTGCTGCCGGATCCAGGTCGCACTTGTTGACGCACAGGTATACCGGCACCTCCTGGTCTCCCGCAATGGCCGCCACCCGGTCAATCAGGTACGGCTCCGTAACCGGATTCACATTGGCCGCGAACACCACCATGGCATCCAGGTTGGCCACCGCGGGACGGACGAAGCTGTTGCGCCGGGGCAGGATCTTTTCCACCATTCCCTTCCCGTTCTCCACGGTGATTTCCACCAGATCTCCTGTCAGAGGGCTGATGCTGCCCGCCTTCCGGAAGATTCCTCTGGCACGACAGGTCACAATTCCCTTATCCGTCTGCACATCATAAAATCCGCTAAGGGAGCGGACGATTCTTCCCGCTCTTCTCTCAGCCACTGACAAACCCCAGCGGAATCGTGCGCTCGAAGACGCCGTCCACATACAGATCGAATTCCATATTGCCTTTTCCCGTCAGCGTCACTGTGACAGTGCTCTGTCCGGCCTCCACCATCACATTGGCCACGCTCTGGGTAGTACCTCTGGTGCACACATCCAGGCTGTAGGCCGTGTCCTTCTCCGGTACGCTAAAGGTGAAGGGGATGGTCTGCTCCTGAGGCTCGGTGGTCGCTTCGGTTGCCTCGGTGGTTTCAGCCTCGGTGGTTTCCGGCTGCTTCTGGGAATAGTGAATGATGACCTCTGAGGTCACGTCCACATCCTTATCCTTTTCCACGGACTGGTAGACCACCTCACCGGCGGGCTTGCTGCTTTCCACAGCCTCCACCCGGAGATTGGTAAAGCCCAGCTGCTCCAGCAGCGGCTTTGCCACCTCCACATTCATGCCCACCACGTTTGGCATGGTCTCCTCCACCACGTCCTTTCCGGTGCTGACATAGAGGTACACCGTTTGTCCGTCTGTCAGCTCGGTGCCGTATACCGGCTCCGTCCGGATGATCTGGCCGGATTCAAACTCGTCGCTGGCCTCCCGGCGGATCAGTGGCAGGAAGCCCTGGCCGATCAGAACAGCCTGGGCCTGTTCCACGTCGATATCCACGAAATTCGCCATGGTCTTTACCGGCGGCTCCTCTCCCAGACTGACGGTCAGCCACAGGTCGGTGCCCTTCTGCACCTTCTCGCCGCCCTCGGGGGCCTGCTTCATGATCTGATCCTTCAGGTAGGTGTCGCTGTACTGCTGGGGCTGAAGACGAATGGTAAAATCAGGGTACTGGTCAACCAGGGCATCGCTGTAGGTCAGCCCCTCCAGATAAGGGACATCTACCAGCTTCTTTTCATCCTGAAGCAGTACGCCGTTAAACAGAGCCAGCAGGAACAAAATGATGGCAGAGACCGCTACCGCGCTGCAAATCACAATGGCAGTGGTGGCCACCCGGTTTCGTTCCTCTGTCTGCTCCTTCTTCCGCTTCTCTCCCTCCGCCTTCCGGCGCTGCTGGGCACGGCGCAGGTTTTCCGTCTCCCGATCCGTCAGGCTGCCTTCCGCTGCCCGCCTGGGCAGGGTGCCTGTGCCGCCCTGCCGCAGACGAATGCTGTCTGTGGTAGGCCGGACGCCGGTTCTTGCCTGCACCGTTTTCTCCGCCACCGTTCTGGGCGGAACGGGGCTTGTGGTGGGAATCTGGCGGGTGGCGTCATCCAGAACCGTGTGATATTGGAAGGTCATGGTGGGATTCTTTCGGAATTCCTCCATATCCCGAAGCATATCCGTGGCGGAGTCATACCGATCCCTTGGCTCCAGGGACATGCCCTTCATAATGATCTGCTCCAAACCGGAGGGAATGTTGGGATTGTATACCGAAGGCATGGGCGCGCCGCCGTTGATATGCTGAATGGCCACGGAAACCGCCGACTCCCCATCATAGGGAGGCCGTCCCGCCATCATCTCATACATGACAACGCTCAGGGAGTACAGGTCGGAACGGTTATCCGTATGGCCGCCCTTGGCCTGCTCCGGGGAAATGTAGTGGACGGAGCCCAGAGCCTCCTTGGTCAGGGTATTGCTTTTGTTCATCACCCGGGCAATGCCGAAGTCCATGACCTTGACAGAGCCGTTTTTCAGCACCATCACATTATGGGGCTTGATGTCCCGGTGGACAATGCCCCGGCTGTGGGCGTGCTCCAGGGCCTTTGCGATCTGCATGGCGAAGTGGAGGGTCTCCTTCCAGTTGAGGATCCCCTTCTTCTCCATGTACTGCTTCAGGGAAATACCGTCAATAAGCTCCATGACGATGTAGTTGGCATCATCACTGGTAGAAACGTCATATACCTGCACAATATTCGGGTGGCTGAGCATAGCCACAGCCTCACCCTCGGCATGGAACCGGCGGCGGAATTCCTCATCGCCGGCAAATTCGTCCTTTAATATCTTGATGGCTACCAGCCGATTCAGGCGATGGCAGCGGGCTTTATATACAACGGCCATGCCGCCGGTACCGATGACCTCCAGGATCTCGTACCGGCCATCCAGCAGCCGTCCAATATATTGATCCATATGATAGATAGCTCCTTTCGCTGCTTCTCTCCTATATCAGAATCAAGACACTTGTCACATTGTCTGGGGCGCCCCGGTTTTTGGCTATGTTCAGCAGCCGCTTGCAGCACAGCTTTTTATTCACCCCGTGAACCACCTCGAACAATATTTCCTGGTCGTCCATCACGTTGCTCAGCCCGTCGCTGCACAGCAGCAAAAAGTCTCCCTTGCTCATATCCCGATGGAAAATGTCGCACATAACCACCGGTTCCGTGCCGATGGCACGGGTAATGTAATTCTTTCCGGGATAGTTTTTCGCCGCCTCAGGCTTCAGCTCTCCCCGGTCAACCATCAGCTGCACCAGGGAATGGTCTCTGGTGATCTGTTCAATGCCTCTTTCGTCAATGCCGTAGGCCCGGCTGTCTCCCACGTTGACCACCGTAGCGGATTTTCCCCGCACCAGCGCCGCCACAAGGGTGGTGCCCATGCCGTCGAATTCCGGGAATTGGGCGGATTGATCAAAGACTGTGAAGTTTGCCAGCTTTACGGCGTTTCGGAGCATCTGATCGATTTTATCCTGCTCCATGCCCCTTGTCCAGCTTCGGCGAACCTCCTCCGTAAATACCTCCACAGCCAGGGTGCTGGCTACGTTCCCGGATTTGGCGCCGCCCATTCCGTCGCAGACCACGCACAATTGGGTACCCCAATCCAGCTGTTCAATTCGGTAGGCGTCCTGATTTTGTTTTCGGACATTTCCCTGGTCTGTCAGTCCCCAGCTCTGCATGGTGTTCTCTCCTTTCGGGCAAGCGCGTTTTCTTCGGTCCTCAGACCGGAGGGCGTTTCCCTTTATTGCCTCTGTGCGGCGTTATATTTGCGGCGCAGCTGGCCGCAGGATGCGTCTATGTCCCCGCCCAGAGTGCGGCGAACCGTAGCCGTTACGCCCCCGTCCTCCAGTGTCTTCTGGAATTTCGCCACCGCTGCCCGGGTACTGGGCTTTAGGGGGCTTTCCTCCACATGGTTCAGGGGGATCAGATTAAAGTGGGCAGGCAATCCCTTCAGCCGACGCAGCAGCTCCTTCGCGTTTTCTTCGGTGTCGTTGACCCCGTCGATCATGGCATACTCAAAGGAGATCCGGCGGTTGGTCGCCGCAAAATAACGGCGGCAGGCATCCAGCAGCTCTTCACTGGGATAGAGCTTGTTCACCGGCATAATGGTGTCCCGGATGGCGTCGTTGGGCGCGTGAAGAGAAATAGACAGGGTCAGCTGCAATTTCCGCTTGGCCAGCTCATCGATTTTCGGCACCAGGCCGCAGGTAGACAGGCTGATATGGCGCATGGAAATGTTCATCCCGTCCTCACTGTTCACCAGCTCTAAAAAGCGCATCACGTTGTCAAAATTATCCAGGGGCTCTCCAATGCCCATGAGCACAATGTGGGATACGGGAAGCCCCGAATCCACC
>CAYMWT010000228.1:0-4233 GCA_964394055.1 uncultured Oscillospiraceae bacterium | reverse complement strand
TTCCTCGTCACTCATACCTTCTGCTTGCTTGATGCTTATTGTGCGGCTCTTGATCCAATCTAAGCATGCACCGGGATTACCAGTACCAAGGGCATAGCGTCCGTAGTGTGTCGGACACTGGGAGACAATTTCTACCAGTGAAAAGCCTTTGTGCTGCAAAGACCGTTCAATTGCACTGACGCACTGCTGGGGTTGGCCAGTGGTCCACCGCTCTACATGTGTGGCACCTGCAGCCATTGCCAGTCGGCAAACATCGAAGCAGGTTTCAGCATTGCCATAGGGTGTTGTCATGGTACGCATATGCTCAGGCGTGGTAGGCGCGACCTGACCGCCGGTCATGGCAAAGTTAAGGTTATTGACCATGATCACAGTTACATCCAAATTCCGCCGCGCGGCGTGAATGAAGTGATTTCCTCCGATGGAGACCAGGTCGCCATCGCCGCAGAAAATGACTACGGGAAGATCGGGTTGCATCAGTTTCACACCAGTGGCCCAGGCCAGGGTTCGTCCATGGACACCATGGAGGGTATCAGACTTCAGATAGACGGGTATTCTGGCGGTACAGCCTACGCCGCCGATGGTCAGCATCTGCTGCGGGTCAAGGTTAAGGGCGTCCACTGCCTGGGTAAAATAGTTGAGAACCTGGGCTGCACCGCATCCGGCGCAAAAGAAATGGGGTAGCTTTTCCTCTCGAAGGAATCTTCGGTTCGGGTTCTTCTTCAGTTCGTTCATATTCACAAATCCTCCCTTACCGCAGCCCAGCCAAGACACTTTCGTATATTTCAGCAGGGGTATGGATTAATCCACGGTTTTTGGTTACGGGCGTAACAGGGCACAGATCACCGCATACACTCCGGATTTCTGTGGTGTATTTTCCAATGTTCATTTCCACGGAGAACATTCGGCTTACCTGTTCGCCAACCTCTCTCAGCGCTTTTTCAGGAACGGGCCATACGTTGCAAAGCCGCAGTACGCCTGCCTTATGACCGCTGTCACGAAGCATCTGCGCAGCCTCAATTGTGGGCCTGACCTCACTGCCATAGGCTACCAGAGCGATTTGGGCATCGTCCATCATGTATTTCTCAGTACGACAGATTTTGTCCGCGTTCTCCCGGATCTTTCCGGTGATTCGGCGATACAGCTTCTCAAAGTCGTCTGCGTTCCAGTCGATGCTTCCTTTTTCGTTGTGGGGATTGAGAGAATAGATCGTGTTATATCCCTTGCCCAGGGGCGCAAAATCAGGGCATCCGAAGGGATCGGCGGCAAAGGGGAGATAGTCCTCCGGGGTTGCGGTGGTATATTTGCGGTTGAAAAGCATAATTTCCTCAGCCTTGGGAATATAAAGTCGTTCCCGCATGAGAGCAATGGTGGTTTCGCTCATGATGATAACAGGATTCCGGTATTCCTCAGCCAGGTTAAAAGCCCAGATGGTATAATCGAACAGGTCCTGTACAGAGGAAGGACATACGACGATGGCCTCATAGTCTCCGCTGGCGCCGTAGCGCATCTGCATAATATCTGCTTGAGAGGCGTAATTCTCACCTCGACAGCGCTGTACGTCAACAATTACAACAGGCGCTTCCACGGTGTAGCAGTAGCCCAGACCCTCCTGCATGTAATTGTAACCGGCACTGGCTGTGGCCGTCATGGCCTTTGCGCCTGCAAGTGACGCACCGGCACAGGCGTATATGGAGCAAAGCTCATCCTCACCCTGGAGGAAGTGGCCGCCAACCTGGGGCAGCTTCTTGGCAATCATTTCAGAGATTTCATTGGCTGGAGTGATGGGGTAGCCACCGAAAAAATCACATCCGGCTGCAATGGAACCCTCCACCAGGGCGTAATTTCCCAGCATGAAATGAACGCCAGAATTCACCCGATTCGGCATGGCTGTGTTAAATGGCATTGTTATATCGCTCCTTTCGATTTTATTAAGGCTGCAAAATGTGCCTTTCAACGGGACTCACAATATGTTTTTTTGTTTTTAACATTGACAAAATAAGTAATAATATGATAGTGTATATATTGAATTTATAGATGAGAAGGGGTGGATTTTACTTTGGATAATCGTAATACATTGCTTGATAAGAGCTCCCTTTGCGATAAGGTCTATGAATATCTCAAAGAGGAGATTATGCTTGGCAAGCTTTCTCCCGGTGAGAAAATGCCTGAAATCGATATTGCAAACACCTTGTCCGTTAGCCGCGCACCTGTGCGAGAGGCGCTGAATATGCTGGCAAGAGATGGATTTGCGGTGCGAGTTCCACGTCACGGAGCAATCGTTGCGCCTGTTACACGGAAGGAAATCAATGAAAACTGGGAACTTCGCCGCCTCATGGAACCTTATGCGGCGAAGCTGGCATGTGGAAATATCCCTCGGAAGGAGTTAGAAGCTGTTCGTCAACTGATTGAGGATACCATTATCTCTGACAGCTATACCATGTACATGGATTCAGACTACCGTACCCATTCAATCATCTACCAGTATGTCTCCAACGAACAGTTCAAAAACTTCCTGGATCAAACCATGCAGAATTCTATGCGGTACAGATATTATGTGGAGAACAACCATTCTGGTGTCGCAACGGTCATCAGTACAGTTTGCAAGGAGCATCTTGCCATCGTAGATGCCTTACTCAATTGCGATGCTGATCAGGCATATGCCTCCATGCTGGCCCATATTGAGCGAAGCTTCCGGCGTATTGACAGACAGCTGGATTCTACGGTTTGACCGAAGAAATCGAATACATGCGAAGGAAGAGGGCTTCTCCGGTTTTTGGAGAGCCTGTCTTCTTTTTTATGTGATGGGAAAGGGTTATGCCTTGGTGCTGCTAAGAGCACAAAGCTTCTCGGGGTCAATGTTGCCGCCGGTGAGGACAAAGCAGACCTTTTCGTCTTTTTTGACTTTTAGCTGACCGCTCATAACTGCCGCAACACCTACCGCAGCAGATGGCTCTACAACGACCTTACCCTTGTAGACGATAGCATTGACAGCCTTTACAATATCTTCATCGGAGACTGCAATTACTTCGTCCACATAGGCCTCGATAATGGGATAGGTTATAGAGCCTGTTGTGGTGATCATCAAACCATCTGCCACGGTATCCTGGAGAGCGACTTCCACAGGCTTGCCGGCCTTCCGGCTTTCGGAGTATCGTGGAATGCGCGCTGGTTCAACACCCACGACCCGTACATTGGGATTCATTTCCTTTGCTGCCACGGCCACACCAGCCAGAATACCGCCGCCGCCCAAAGGAACAACGATGGTGTCAACGTCCTTGAGATCCTGCATGATTTCATAACCGACTGTGCCCTGACCGGCGATGAGTGCAGAATCGTTGAAAGAATGAACTACAGAGTAGCCCTTTTCATCCACGATTTCATAGAGCTTTTTGTATCGTTCAATGGAGCCAAAGCCGTACTGTACAACCTCGGCACCCAACGCCCGGGTGTTGTCCACCTTGACCTGGGGGGCATTGGTTGGCAATACAATGGTTGCTTTGATGCCCAGAAGTCTGGCAGCAAAGGCTACACCCTGAGCGTGGTTGCCGGAGGAGGAGGCGATGATACCCTTTGCGCGTTCTTCATCGGTCATGGAGAGAATTTTGTTTGTGGCACCTCTGATTTTGAAGGAGCCCGTCTTTTGAAGGCATTCGGGTTTGAAATAAACCTGACAGCCCAAAGATTCGTCCAATTTCTCGGCGCGAAGAATGGGTGTGTGCTTCACATAGGGGGCAAGTCGGGTGGCGGCTTCCTTGATGTCGTTTAGATTGACTGCTAACATATTTCTACCTGTCCTTTCATTTTGTATTCATTGTTTTTATCCTATTATAAATTGTCGACAGTATTCTGTCTACAGTTAAAATGGACAAAAAATATTTATTATTTTATCTATTATGCTCGAAGGAACACGGGAACAGACCTATGGGTGCTGTTCCCGTGTTTTTATGGATGGAAGCGGAAAAATCGGAGATGTAATCTCTGGTTGCGGGAATGTAAAGAGAAAGGGATTGTCATGGAGGGTGAGAAACGATATAATGTTTTCATGACCACCGAAAGGGGAGAGCGCTATGACCTTGGGAGAGAAATTGCAGAGGCTTCGAAAAGAACAGGGCTGGACACAGGAAGAGCTGGCTGCCAGACTGAACATTTCCAGACAGGCCATTTCCAAGTGGGAATCCGGCGCATCGGTGCCGGATACGGAAAACGTGATTCAGATAAGCAGACTCTTCCATG
>CAYMWT010000227.1:0-4290 GCA_964394055.1 uncultured Oscillospiraceae bacterium | reverse complement strand
AAACGGCGGAATACGGCATTGCCGCCCACTGGAAATACAAGCAGGGCACCGGGGCCGGCAGCGAAAAGGACTTTGAATGGGTGCGCAGGCTTCTGGAAAGCCAGCAGGACTCCGACGCCGAGGAATTCGTCCAGTCTCTGAAGATCGACATGTTCGACGACGAGGTCTTCGTCTACACTCCCAAGGGCCGGATCGTCTCCCTCCCCGCAGGCTCCACCCCCATCGACTTTGCCTATGCCATTCACTCCGGGGTTGGCAACGCCATGATCGGCGCCAAGATTAACAATCGCATCGCCAACATCGATTCCACCCTGAAAAACGGTGATATCGTGGAGGTGCTCACCTCCAAAACCGCCAGAGGCCCCAGCCGGGACTGGCTGACCATC
This sequence comes from uncultured Oscillospiraceae bacterium, assembly GCA_964394055.1. GTDB lineage: Bacteria > Bacillota > Clostridia > Oscillospirales > Oscillospiraceae > Faecousia. The sequence goes on along the minus strand of CAYMWT010000227.1, from coordinate 3,904 downwards.
TGCCAGTCCGGTCAGGCCAGAACCAAGATCAAGCAGTGGTTCAAAAAGGAAAAGCGGGAGGAGAACATCGTCCATGGCCGGGCCTCCTTCGAGGCGGAAATGAAGCGGGTAGGTCTTCCCTTAAGCGCCCTGTCTGATCCCGAGCTGGAGGCCCAGGTGCTCAGGAAGCTGTCCTCCTACGAAACCTGGGACGACATGTACGCCGCCATTGGCTACGGCGGTCTCACTGCCGCCAAGGCAGTGGGCCGGATCCGGGACGACATTACCCGGGCTGTAAAAGCCCAGACCACCAGCAAGCTGAATCAGAATCCCCTGCGGATGCGGCCGGACAGCGAGGCTGCCCTCCTCAACCGCCACGCTGTCAATGGCGTTATCGTGGAGGACATCGACTCCTGCATGATCAAGTTTGCCAAGTGCTGTACCCCTGTCCCCGGGGACGCCATTGTGGGCTTCATCACCAAGGGCTACGGCGTCAGCATCCACCGGGCAGACTGTCCCAACGCCCAGAACCGGGAGGATCCCCATCAGGCCGCCCGCTGGGTGCGGGTACGCTGGGCCGCTCAGGAGGAGCAGCCCTTCTCCACCACCCTGGAACTGGACTGCATCACAAGAGACGGCCTGGTTCTGGACGTGGCCACAGTGCTGACCACCGCCCGGGTACGGGTGAAGGAGCTCAGCGGCAAGGATCTCCCCGGAGGCCGCAGCGCCATCACCATCCGTTTCGAAGTGAAGAATGTGGCGGAGCTGGAATCCATACGAAAAAAGCTGCTGAACATCCGGGATGTGATTGGCTCCCGCAGAGGTCAGAATTAAACCTAATTTCTTAAAATACAAGGAGGAAACCCTATGCTGCGTCTCAAGCCGAAGCTTAATCCCCTGTCCAGGGTCGAGGATTTCTGGGAATCTCTGGATGTCACCGTTGCCGCGAGCAAGCGGGAGCTGTTCCTGGGCTTCACCACCTGCGTTCTCTCCGGCCTGGTGGTGGGTATGCTGATTAGCCCAAAAAAGAATGTGACCATCGGCTCTCAAAACGGCTGCAATAACGGTTGCCGCACCCCTTCCCCCGAAGAAAAATCCGAAAAAGGGGAATAAGCCATGCGTGCAGTATTGACAAGAGTTCGTTCCGCCTCCGTCACTGTGGACGGCCAGGTGGTGGGAAAAATCGGAAGAGGCTTTCTCATCCTGCTGGGTGTCGGCCCCAACGATACGGAAAAGGAGTGCCGGTACCTGGCGGAAAAGGCCCTGGGTATGCGGATCTTCACCGATGAAAACGACAAAATGAATCTGGGCCTGGAGGCTGTCAACGGGGAGGTGCTGGTGGTCAGCCAGTTCACCCTCTACGGCAACTGCCGCAAGGGTCGCCGTCCCAGCTTTGTGGACGCCGCGCCGCCGGAGCTTGGCAATGCCCTGTATGAAAAGTTCCTTTCCATCTGTGAGGAGCTGGGCTATCCGCCTCAGCATGGCATTTTCGGCGCCCATATGCAGGTGGAGTCCGTCAATGACGGCCCGGTGACCCTGATCCTGGATACGGATCAGCTGATGGACAGCCCGAGGAGGCACTGATATGGTCAAGGTCAATCTGCTTACCCTGGGGGCTTACCAGACCAACTGTTACATTTTCCATGAGGAACAGAGCAGAACCTGCTGCGTGGTGGATCCCGGATATGAGCCGGAGGTCATTATCGATAAGCTTTCCGAGCTGGGTCTGACCCTGGAGGCCATTTTGCTGACCCACGGTCACTTCGACCATGTGGGCGGCGTCCGGCAGCTGGCAGCGGATACGGACTGCGACGTCTACCTCTGCGGCGAGGATCTGTCCCTGCCTCCCCAGCTTACCGCCGGACAGCTTTACTACACCCATACCTATGGAGAAGGCTCTGTCCTTCATTTGGCCGGACTGGATATTACCGTCCTGGCTACCCCCGGCCACACTCCCGGCTCTGTCTGTCTGCTGACAGAGGATACGCTCTTCTCCGGAGACACCCTGTTCGCCGGTTCCTGCGGCCGGACGGATCTTCCCGGAGGCAGCTGGAGCGACATGCAGTCCTCCCTGGGCCGTCTCGGGAAGCTGGCGTGCAACCTCTGGGTACTGCCCGGTCACGGAGAATCCACCACGCTGTTGGAAGAACAGCGTCACAACCCCTACATGAGATAATCGGTTATGAAATTAACACTTGTGGGTCATGACGACCGTTATGCTGTGGAGCAGCTTATGCTCTCTCTCTTTGGCAATGATTCCCAGGGGGAAGCCATCTCCACCCTCCACCGGGGGCAGACCTATCTCACCGCCTCCACAAAAATCACCCTGGACGGAAAAACCGTCACCCGAAGCCGCCGGATTTTAGCCTCCCGGGAGACCGTCCGTCTTCGCCGTCAGGCCCTTCAGCAGAGCTTTTACCTGGCTGCCCGGGAATTTCTCCTGGCTCCTCCTGCCTGGGGCGCTTTGGCAGGGGTTCGCCCCACCAAAATCACCACCCGGCATATGCTGGAAGGAGGCAGCCCCGCAACCGCCGAGAAGCTTTTGAAGGACGTATACTACGTCACCCAGGAGCGGCGAAAGCTGGCTGTGGACTGCTCTGCTTCCACGGTCAAGGCCGTGAATCTTTTGGAGCCAGCGGATCTGTCCGTATATGTGGGCATTCCCTTCTGTCCCACCCGTTGCACCTATTGCAGCTTTGTCAGCCGCACCATCGGGAAAAAGACGGAGCTGCTGGAGCCCTATCTGGCGGCTCTGGAACGGGAGATCGTATACACCGGAAAGCTTCTCCGGGATTCCGGGAAGCACATCCGCACCCTGTACATGGGCGGCGGCACCCCTACCACTTTGACCAGCCCCCAGATGGCCCGTCTTCTGGACGTGATCCGGGATTCCTTCGACCTGAGCCGCTGTCTGGAATTCACAGTAGAGGGCGGGCGGCCGGATACCCTGGACGAAGAAAAGCTTCGCACCATCCGGGAGCACGGCGCCGACCGAATGAGCATCAACCCCCAGACCATGGAGGACAACGTTCTCCGGGCCTGCGGCCGTCCCCATAAGGCCGCCGACGTGGAGCGGGCCTACCGGGAGGCGGTGGACGCGGGCTTTACTGCCATCAACATGGATCTTATCGCGGGTCTGCCTATGGACAGCGTGGATGGATTCCGCCGTTCCCTGGATCGGGTAGCCGCTCTGGATCCCGCCAACATCACCGTCCATACCCTGGCCCTGAAAAAGGGCGCCGACCTGTTTGAGCATCGGGAAAATCTGCCCACTGCCCAGGCGGTGACGGAGATGGTGGACTATGCCAATGCCCTGCTTCCCCAGCTTCACTACAAGCCCTACTACCTCTACCGGCAGAAGTACATGTCCGGCAGCTTTGAAAACGTAGGCTGGAGCCGGGACGCCCTGGATTGCCTGTATAACATCTACATGATGGAGGAGGTTCACACCATCCTCTCTCTGGGTGGCGGCGGTATGAACAAGGTTCAAGTGCCCGACGGCAGTCTTCAGCGTTTCCACAACCCCAACTTCCCGGAACAGTACATAGAAATGATCGATTCCGTTCTTTCCCAAAAGGACGAATTGTTTAAATTACTCTAAAAGGAGGTATCTTTCTTGGATACCCTGATCTCCAATATCACCGCAGTCACCATGAACCCCAAAATGGAGGTGCTTTTCGGCGCTTACATCGGCATTGACGGCGGCAAAATCGTTTTTCTGGAGAAAACCCCTCCCAAGGATACGCCCAAAACCATCATTGACGGCACCGGCATGGTGGCCATTCCCGGCCTGATCAACTGCCACACCCATCTGGCTACCTCTGTGCTGCGCTGCTTTACCGATGACCTGGGCAACGCCGACGCCCTCCGGGCCCTGCTGCAAAAGGAGGCCAAAATGGACTCCCGGACAGCCAAGGCCGCGGCC
>CAYMWT010000226.1:0-4323 GCA_964394055.1 uncultured Oscillospiraceae bacterium | reverse complement strand
CTGATACCTGTAGTTTCAAAATGCTTGGTAACCATAGCAATCTTTATTTTTTTCATCTTCTTTTCTTTCCCTTCGTACTCTAGTTACAAACGTCGGACATTCTCTAAAATTTAGCAAAAGTTTTGGTCTAATCGGATTTATCTTTTTACATATAAAATTACGTCTAATTTATTTTCAATTCGATAATATCATGTTTGGCATGTCTGTCCTTTTCTTGCGGCATTGTCATATAATCCCCATACATTTTCTTTAACAGCTCATCATAATGGACAGGTACATTAAATTTATGATTTTCAAAATCCCAATCCATAAGTTCTGTATAATAAGACTCAGGGCCTATATAAAAGTCCTCAAAGCAGCCAGCATACTTACTATCTTTTCCATTATTTTGTTGCGCAGTTTTTTCTGCCATTCTATAAAAAAGTTCTTTTGGAAACGGAAATGTTGCTATTCTTATAAGAAGAGCTGCCAGCTTCTTTTTGCCATGTCTGGCATTAAGTACCAGGTATTTGGAATTTAATACTGTTCGATATATTCGATACCGCCGATATTGCTTCTTTATTTCCCTAAGGTCGTCAGGTAATTTGTCTACCGGGAAGATATCTAAATAAACACCATGATGAATGTTATATTTCGATAAATAGGTTTCCTTAAAAATTGTTCCATTTAAGCGAATTTTATCAAATAAATAATAGTATTCTTTATCGGTTTCATGATTTTGATAAAAAAACCTTTCGTTTAATTCTGTTTTACAGATTTCTCGAAGTTTAAGCAAATCCTCTCTTAGCATAAATACGTCAATGTCATCATCCCATGGGATGAAGCCTCTATGTCGTATTGCACCGATAAGAGTACCATATGCAAGTGTATACTTGATATCATATGCTTTACATATACGATCAAGTTCAATCAATATTTCTAACTCAAGAGACTTGATTTTTTCTAGATCATCTTTCCCTATTTCAATTTTCTTCATCTGCTTACCCTCTAAACATATCCTCAACAATCTTCTCAAGTTCAGAAACAAATCTCACATTGTTACTCTCAAGCCCTGTTCCCATATTCTTCACGATCTCGTCATAATTCAGGATTGTATCAAGTAATCTCTCAACGTCTTCAACAACAATGATCGTCCCCATCCGTTCAGCCACTGCCTTTGAGAACGCCACCTGATGGTCATTCACATGCTCATTCAATTCACACCGTCTTGGAACCACAATCGGTGTTTTCCCGATTTGTAAGGGCATAATAAAGCTGGATGGCCCGCCATGGGTAATGACAATTCTGGCCTCTTCCACAAGCTTGACCATTTCCTGATAGGGGTATAGCTTCTGCCACTTGCAGTATTTCGGTTCATATGTACTGTATCCGGTTTGAATCACCACATCCTCTGTGATTTTTCCATCTCGTTTGAAATCATCCACACACTTGACAAGCCGGTCAAACGGCTGCTCATGTGTCCCAACCGTAACGAAGATCATAGCTCCACCGCCTTAAAAGATACTTCCCAAATTGATAGCCTTGGGATAAACTTTCTTCATCTCTTCCCATTCCACAATAAATCGATCCGTTACCGGATAACATAGCTTTCCGGCAATGGTAGGTGCGTCGATTCGATCAAACACCTCAATGTAAATTGTCTTTGCCCCCATCAGCTTCCCGATCCAGAAAAATGGAATCGCAGGAGCCGCACCGGATGAGATAATCAGATCCGGTTTTTCTTTTGGAAGGATCTTCAATGCTTTTACTGTGTTAATAATCAATGCTTTTATGCTGCGATTGCTTGGGTAATAGCAAGGATACATCTTCTCTCCCTGCAACAGGCTTTTGGCATCCTCTTTGTCAAAGGTTACCCAGAATCTGTCTTTATCCTGCCAAAACGGTTTTAACATATAAAGATGCGTCAGGTGCCCGCCAGAAGAGCCTACCAGGCACACCTTCATTTTCCCTTTATCATCCATATAATGTATCCTTCTTTTCTTTATTATGATCTGTTACATCTTTCCAACAAATATTAGTGTTAACCTTTCATAGCCATAAAGATATCGATGCTATCATGACTCCATCCTTTATATATAACTTCCACAGTTTTATGAAGAGTCTAAACACAATTCAATGTCCACAATCCCAGATTTCATGGTAATTGCGAGATGCAATTTTTTCCTTCTGCATAAGCGACGAAACGGTATCTACCGCAGACATGTTCCTCTTTAGAACATTTAAAAATCAGGGAAAGTCATTCAAGCAAATAATCCAAAGAATTCAGGCATTACATATTCCAAATTCTTCCCTTGTTTCCAGCAAAACGCCTCACCCATGAAACCCTCAGCAATGGAATTGGGTAAGGCATAGGGTATACAGTCTATATTATTCTGCATTTTTTGGCTGGAAAAAGCCTTATATTCAGTATTTTGCTAATCAATTTTATGTGATTAAATTTATTTTTAAACATTATACATCATCCACTTTTAGAAGTCAAGACAGAGAGCATAATCCATTGAAGCGTTAGATTTCAGCATACTCTATCAGAATGGGCAGCTTTAAAGGAACACATAAGGGCAATAATGGAACATACCATGGTATGCAAAAAGGCCTGATGCATAGCATTAGCTGTACATCAGGCCTCTTCTCCCCTATTACCACTCACCAGTAAGGTTTTTATCTCTCATTCACCCCAGAAAATCCACTATTCCATTTTGGAGGATATCATTCTTTTCCGCACTTTGCCTTGCAGATAAGTTGGGTCATGGTACCCATGGGGCAGTAGACACACCAGCTGCGAGGTTTGAAAAGCACCATGGTGATCAGACCCAGCACCGTGGACGTAAGCATCACACTATAAAAGCCAAAGGCGAACTGAGCCACACCGGGATGAAACAGTGTGCCGTGATAGGCCCACTGCCAAGGCAGCTTGAATGTCCACAGCAGCGTCACCACCTGCCTCAGATCCCGGGCACCGGCAAATACCAGATATGTATTCCAAAGCATCTGGAAAAACATAATGAAGAAGAAAATGAGAAATCCATATCGGAAGCCCTTGCTCTTCATCCAACCCGGAATGTCTTTTTTCCGAGACAGGCCAAATCTGCCTCCAAGCAGAGCGAACATCTGGCCTCGTCCACAGTAGCGATTGCAATACCCCTTTGTCCCACGGGCAAACGCAATGATGAGTGGGATGAAAAAGAAGAACAGCCCCATCCATGCGAACAGGATATTGAAGAAGCCTAAAATCAAATAGGTCAGCTCAACAATCCATAAGTAGTCATACCAATGTCTTTTCATGCCTGCACCTCCTGAATTTGAATGACCGAGGCCGGACATTCCTTTGCGCATTTTCCACAGCCTACACATTTCTCCATATCCACCACAGCTCTGATTCCCCTCCAGATGGTGATGGCCTGTAAAGGGCACACTTTTTCACAGCAGCCGCAGGCCACACAGTGGCCAACGTCTACATGCGCCTTTCTCCGCTTTTTGATTTTCGTTTCCATACATTCCCTCCTGTTATATTCTTTACTATAATGACCCTGTCTCCGCTTTCGAAAAGACTACATCCTCATTCCTGCCCTCCTGCCAGATACTCCTCCGCAAAATGTGCCGCTACGGCACCGTCGGCCACCGCGGTCACAACCTGACGAAGGGCCTTTGTTCGAACATCTCCCACAGCAAATACCCCAGGGATGTTGGTTTGGGTGCTTTCATCCGCCACAACATACCCTGCAGGATCCAGAGTCAGCTGATCCCTTACCAGCTCTGTGGAGGGCTTTCTCCCGATGCTGACAAACACGCCATCACAAGGAAGTATGCTTTCCTCCCCATTTTTTCTGTTTCGCAACCGGATTCCAGTCAAACTGCCCTCCGTCACAAGTCCGATAATCTCACTATCCCATCGGAACTCGATATTCCCTGCATTCTTCAGCGCCTCATGGTAGATCTTCGTGGCTCTCAGGGTATCTCTCCGATGGACAAGGATCACTTTTTCACAAATCCGGGAAAGGATGAGGGCATCCGCCGCAGCCGTATTTCCGCCGCCTGCCACTACAACCGTTTTTCCCTTATAGAACATACCGTCACAGGCCGCACAGTAGTGAATGCCCTTGCCGATCCATTCCGCTTCTCCTTCAACGCCCAGCTCTCTTGGGCCAGCACCCGTGGCCAGAACAATGGTCTTCCCATACAGCGTTCCATCGCTGGTTACAGCCTTCTTCACTGAGCCGGAAAGATCCAGAGACAGCACTTCCGTCAGCTTGGTTTCCACACCGAAGCGCTCTGTTCCCCGTTTCATTTTTTCACCCAGAGAGAAGCCGTCAATTCCCTCTTCAA
>CAYMWT010000225.1:0-4352 GCA_964394055.1 uncultured Oscillospiraceae bacterium | reverse complement strand
TCAAAATGAAGAACGTGAGCAAGTCCTTCGGTGACCGCACCCTGTTTTCCAATGTGGAGCTGAACGTGGAGGGCGGCGAGCGGATCGCCCTGCTGGGGGACAACGGTACCGGTAAGTCCACGTTTATCAAGTGTCTGCTGGGAGAGGAGGACTGCCAGGGCAAGATTCAGTTCGGCCCCACGGTGAAATGGGGATACCTGCCCCAGATCATCCACTTTGACCACCCCGAGCGCACATTGTACGACACCATGCTCTATGAGAAGAACTGCACACCCCAGGTGGCGAGAGATCGTCTGGGCGCCTTCATGTTCCAGGGAGAGGACGTGTTCAAAACCGTTGGGAACCTGTCCGGCGGAGAACAGTCCAGGCTGAGACTGTGTATGCTCATGGATGAGAAAATCAACCTTCTGATCCTGGACGAGCCTACCAACCACCTGGACATTGCGTCGAGAGAATGGGTGGAGGCGGCCATTGAGGAATTCGAGGGCGTGTTGCTGTTCGTGTCCCATGACCGGTATTTTATTGAGAAGTTCGCCGAGCGGATCTGGCTTTTGGAGGACGGAAAGATTCGGGATTTCCCCTGCGGGTATCAGAAGTACCGCTCCATCCTGGAACATGAGGCGGCGGCAAAAATCCAGACGCCTGCGGCACCCAAGCCAAAAAAGGAAAAGCCCAAGGGCGGCACCAAGGAAAGCGAAAAGCAGGTGCGCCGACTGGAGCGGGAGATCGAGAAGCAGGAGGGCGTGGTTGCGGCCCTGGATGCCCAGATTGAGGAAAAGGGTGGCGACTACCAGGAGCTGACCCGGCTGCTGGGCGAGAAGGAAGAAGCGGAAAACCTGCTCATGGAGCTGATGGAGCAGTGGGAAAAGGCGCAGGAATAAAGTACCAAAGCCTTCCCCTCTGGGGAAGGTGTCACGGCGATAGCCGTGACGGATGAGGTGTTATAACCCTCACCCGACCTCGCTTACGCTCGGCCACCCTCCCCAAAGGGGAGGGCAAGAGCACACTCCCAATGAAAACAGTTGACACCCAAGGATGAAAGTCCTATAATAACGAAAGAAAACAAATAAGGAGCGATTCTATGAGTTCTTGTAACGGCAACTGCTCTTCTTGCAGCAGTTCTGACTGCGGCGACCGGAAGGCAGAAAGCCTGCTGGAAGCCCTGAACCCCAAGTCCAATGTGAAAAAGGTCATTGCCGTGGTTTCCGGCAAGGGCGGCGTTGGCAAGTCCACGGTTACCGCCATGCTGGCCGTGGCCATGGCCCGGGAGGGCAAGAAGGTGGCCATCCTGGACGCCGATATCACCGGCCCCTCCGCGCCTACGGCCTTCGGTGTCACCGAGTGCCAGGGGGCCAATGAGGACGGTCTGTATCCCGCCCTGTCCCGCAGCGGCATTCAGATCATGTCCATTAACCTGCTGCTGGACAATCCCGCCGACCCTGTGGTCTGGCGTGGGCCTGTCATCGCAGGGGCGGTGAAGCAGTTCTGGACAGACGTGATCTGGGAAGACGTGGACTATATGTTCGTGGATATGCCTCCCGGAACCGGCGACGTGCCCCTGACCGTGTTCCAGAGCCTGCCTGTGGATGGCGTGGTGATTGTCACCTCTCCCCAGGATCTGGTGTCTATGATCGTGGCCAAGGCTGTGAAGATGGCAAATATGATGCACATTCCCGTGCTTGGCCTGGTGGAGAACTACTCCTACCTCCTGTGCCCCGACTGCGGCAAGAAGATCAACGTCTTCGGCCAGAGCCGGCTGGAGGAAGTGGCAGAGGCTATGAACCTGCCCATCCTGGCAAGACTGCCCATCGATCCCGCTGTGGCCGAGGCCTATGACAGCGGCCTGATGGAGACGGTGGATACCGAGGCCCTGTCCGGCGCGGTGGAGGCCGTAAAGAAGGCAGAGGTTTGCCGTCCGGAATAAGTAAAAAGCAAGCGTCTCAAAATCGAGACGCTTGCATTTTTATAGAAGCCCCAAATCCATTTTCCACCCCAGCACATGGCGCACAGCGTCATTCAGAGTATCGAAGGGTATCCGTCCTTCCAGCACGGCACCCAATACGGCCTCATACTGGACAGTATATTCCGTAGAGCACAGCAGGTCATTTCCCGCGAGAACGGCCAGCACAGCCGCTTCCCCGGCCCCATAGGCGTCGGTGATGGCCTCCATCACCAGGTCATCGGTGAGGATCACCCCGTCAAAGCCCATGGCGTCCCGGAGATAGGCGTGGACGGCTGGGGACAGGGAGGCAGGGGTTTTCGGATCCAGAGCCTCCACAATGGTGTGGCTCACCAGTATGGCCCCACAGCCTGCCTGAATCCCGGAGGCAAAGGGAAGCAGGTCATTTTCTTCCAGCTCTGCCAGGCTGCGGGAATCCCGGGCCATGCCGGTATGGGTGTCAGCGTTGTTGCCGTAGCCAGGGAAGTGCTTCAGGGCGCTTCCCATCTGATGGGCATTCATCAGGCGCACCACCTGGGAGACAAACTCGCTGGTGGTTTGAGCGTCCTGACCCAGGGAGCGCTGGTACATAAAGGCGTTGGGGTCTGTGGCAATATCGCACACCGGGCCCAGATTGACGTTGATGCCCAGAGAGGAGAGCAGCTGGCATTTTTCCTCTTCCACGGTCATGACCCCATCCATGCCCCAGTTTTTCAGAGCGTTTCTGGGGGAGGGGAAGGGCATCTCCCGAAAGGCAGGGTAGCGGCTTACCCTTGTCACGGTGCCGCCCTCTTCATCCACGGCGATGAGCATGGGAAGCCTGGCGGCCGCCTGATACCCGCTCAGCTTTGCCCGGATGCTCTCCGGGGTCTGATCCGCAAAGTCCCCGCCAAAGAGCACGAATCCACCCAGATGATAGGCGGCGATGTCCTCCAAGGCGGTGGCATCCGCACATCGGGCCAGGAACAGCTGGCCTACCCGCTCCTCAATGGTCATGCTTTCCAGAAGCACCTCAAGAGGATCGGGAGGCAGGGTCGTGGGCGGCTGGGTCTCCCGGGGAAGGGTCTGAACAGACAGAGCTTCCGAACTGGGGATGGAGACAGTGGGGGCTGCCGGCTCCGGGGCGGAACAGGCTGTCAGGGAAAAGAGCAGAAGAATACAGAGAATCGCAGATACAACACGCATGAGATCACCTCATTGAGAAGATAAGCGCCCTGCATATGCAAAGCGCATTTATTTACAGAACGTGGCCCAAAAGGTACCAAAGCACCAGCAGGATCAGCACCAGGGGAATATAGGCCAGGAGAGCCTCGGCGGTGATGCACAGAACAGTATACCCAAAGAATTCCAGAACGTACACAATGGCACAGAGAATGGCGCTGGAGAATACGGCCTTACTCAGCTGCTTGCCCACCACACTGGAGAAGAAGAAGGTATACATGGCTCCCAGGAAGGGATTGGCAATGCTGATCACCAGCCCCAGCAGGAAGCTGACTACGCCGGACAGCAGCAGAAAGGCCAGAATGACCAAAAGCACCGTAGGGGCGTAGGTCACCAGCACATTGGGAAGATACATATGCAGGGCACGGCGGACAAAGTAGTGAGCTACCATGGAGGTGACAACGGTGAGAAACCGCATAAGGTACCAGCTGAGAAAGCCCTCCCCATTGGGCAGGATGGTGTCCAGAAGGTTTACCAGGAAGGACAGAATGATCAGGGACAGAATTTCCGTACACAGGGCCGAGAACCGGGTACCGGTGATGGGCATGATGAACAGATATTCCCCGGAGAAGCGGACAAAGGGCAGGGGAGAGAGAAGATCCTCCAGGTTCCAGGGCTTAAAGGTGTAGACGATCACCGTCAGAACGTAGACAAACAGAATGCCCACGCAGGAGGACAGGGAGCGGTTCAGGCTGGAACGCTTTCCCAGAGCTACCCGGCCCAGTACGCCGGTAATGATCAGGGCGGCGGCGAAGAACAGGATAAACTGGGCGGCGTTCCACAGGTCGATCTCAGCGGGAAGGTAGGAGGCGGCGTGCTTCAGGGTATCGGTGATTCCCCGGGGAAGGTTGGCGACAGCCGTGGTGATGGTCTGTCCCAGATCCTCCGGGAGATAGCCGCCGATGGCTGAGAGAACAGAATCGTAATCCATAGGGGTTCCTTTCTTTTTGGGTACCGGCACAGAGCTTTATGGCCCTTTCGCACAAAGCTGTATGCCGGGACGGGTATGCGGAAAAGCCGCCGCCAGGAGTGGCGGCGGCTTGTGACCTTTGGAAAGGGTCTCTTACTTGACCTCGGCTTCGGCGCCGGCTTCCTTCAGCTCGGCAGCCAGCTTCTCGGCATCTTCCTTGGAAATGCCTTCCTTCAGGGTCTTGGGAGCGTTGTCCACCAGATCCTTGGCGTCCTTCAGGCC
>CAYMWT010000224.1:0-4367 GCA_964394055.1 uncultured Oscillospiraceae bacterium | reverse complement strand
ATTGAACTACACCCGCAGATCCCTGTTACCTTGCTGATTCAGCCATAGAATTTTACCATGAAAGTAGGATTATGTCAAGGCCTTTTTCAGAATTTCCGGGATTTTCTCATAAATCACCGCCGCCACCGCGCCGTCGCCGCATTGGCATACATTGGGGAATCTGTCCGCTATTACACCGTCCGCAGGACAGAAGGCATAGTCTCCCGCATAGAGCATGGGCAGATCATTTTCCGCGTCTCCCACGCATACCAGGATCTTTTTTCCCAGCCGCTCCTTCAGCTCCACAGCCGACCGGCCCTTGGACACACCCTTTGCGTGAACATCGATGATCCTTGGCGCCGCACGGAACACCTCGCAATATTCTCCAAACCGTTCCTTCAGGATCTCCTCCACCCGGTCGATCTCCCGGATTTCCTCCTCGGTACCCACAAACAGGCCGGCTACCGTGTTCGTCCGAATCTCCCCGTAAAGGGAGAACTTCAGGAAAGGGCCTAAATCATCCCCGGGCTGGGCAAAGCCCCGGGCACACTGGTTATTGTCACAGAAAGCATCCCAGGCAGGATTTTCCCGGAATCGGTAATGGGCCTGGATCCCCTGTACCTCTACGGTCATATCAGGGAACCATTCCTCGCACTTGCGGACGGTTTCCCACAGATCCATATGGATCTCATGGAGAAATTCAAACGCTCCCTTTTGGAGGTCGTAAGCGGCAGAGCCGTTATACAGCAGCAGCGGGGCATTCACAGGAACCTTGTCCCGGAACACCTTGGTCATAGGCACACTGCGGCCTGTATTGACGGTAAAGGCGCCGCCATTCTCCATAAAATACCGGATGGCCTCCAGGTTCCGTTCCGGAATGGTGGAATCCGGCGCCGTCAGGGTACGGTCATAGTCCACATTCAGCAAAACATCCGAAAAAAGTGCCATACGATTCTCCTTCTTTCAAAGTGAAATGGCTTCAGATCCGCTCATTTTTCTGAGCTTCTCCAATACATCCTGAAAATATTGTGGAAGCGGCGCAAAGACCATTACAGGCCTTCCGTCCCTGGGGTGCCGGAAGCACAGAGCGCCTGCGTGGAGGCACTGGCTTGTCTGGCCCAACTCCGGTTTTTTATGTCCGTAGACCGTATCCCCCAAAATGGGATGGCCGATATAGGCCATGTGGACACGGATCTGATGGGTGCGGCCTGTTTCCAGTTTGCACCGGATATGGGTATAGCCCCGATACCGCTGTACCACCTCCCAGTGGGTCACCGCATTCCGGGAGCCTCGCTGGGTAACACACATTTTCTTCCGGTCGCTGGGATGCCGGCCAATGGGCGCATCCACGGTGCCACTGTCCTCTTTCAGGTTTCCGCAGACAATGGCCTCATAGGTTCTGGCCATGGTGTGATCCTTCAGCTGGGAGGCCAGCATGGTGTGTGCATAGTCGTTTTTCGCCACGGCCAGCAGTCCGGAGGTATCCTTGTCGATCCGGTGGACAATCCCCGGCCGCAGCTCTCCATTGATTCCGCTGAGACTGTCGCCCATGGCATACAGCAGACCGTTGACCAGGGTGTCGTCGCTGTGGCCCGCCGCCGGATGCACCACCAGGCCCTTGGGCTTGTTGATCACCAGCACGTCCTCGTCCTCATAGACAATTTCCAAAGGCATTTCCGTGGGGACAATGTCCACAGGCTTGGCCTCGGGGATGGAATAGCTTACCCTGTCTCCTTCGTTCAGCCGGTCATTTTTCTTTCCCGGCTTTCCGTTAAGCAGGACATGCCCTTCCTCAATCAGCTTCTGGGCGGCACTCCGGCTCAGATTTTCCCCGGTGCGGGCAAGAAAAGCATCCAACCGTTCCCCAGGCAGGTCAGCGATCACTTCCATGCTTCTTCTCATCCTTCCAGAATTTCTTATTGAAAAAGACCAGATGCACCATCATCAGAACACAGCCGCAGGTAATAAAGCAGTCCGCCACATTGAATACAGGAAATTCCATAAACGCTGTCTCGATCATATCCACCACAAAGCCCTGGCGGATCCGGTCGATCATATTCCCCAGGCCTCCGGCGTAGATGGCGGCAATGCACCAACGCTCAAATTTTGTAAACGCCATGGGCTTTTTGAAATACTCATACAGCACCATACCGGTAAACACCACAAAAATCAGGAGGAACAATCCCTGCCTCCCCTGGAAGGAGGAAAAGGCCGCCCCATTATTTTGCACATAGGTCAGGTTCAGCACCCCGGGCAGGAAGGAAATCGTCTCGCCCAAAGGAATGAACCGAACCGTCAAATATTTCGCCACCTGATCCAGCACCACAGCCAGGGCAGCAAACAGGGAATAGTACAAAAAGCTCATGAAGCATCCTCCTTGTCAACACGCTTTTCATTATACACAGCCACCTTAAAAAAGTCAATGAAAGGCCCCATATGTAAAAAAACCCGCCCCAGGTATTCCCGGGACGGTGCTACTAGAGCCATATGGATTAAACTGTGAAACGTTCCGCCGCTTTCCGGAAAGCAGTGAACTGCTCTTCACTGCACTTGGCGGATACCTTCAGAGGACTGGTGCAGTCCAGGCAGAACATTTCCATGAAGCTGCCGCCGTTGACTCTGTGGCGGTCATCTTCTACCTCAATGGGAAAGCCCATGGTAGTGGCAAGACTCACAAATTCCTGAACGTCTTTCACAGATCTCAGTCTCACCGAAAATTCCAACATAAAAATCCTCCCTCCAACTGTACAAATA
The DNA here is from genome assembly GCA_964394055.1 of uncultured Oscillospiraceae bacterium. Taxonomy (GTDB): domain Bacteria; phylum Bacillota; class Clostridia; order Oscillospirales; family Oscillospiraceae; genus Faecousia. The sequence goes on along the minus strand of CAYMWT010000224.1, from coordinate 1,634 downwards.
TCCGTTCTTCGTGTATAATTGGGGGGTCGATCGGCTAAGGAATCCGACTTCCCATTTCCCTTTGGATACCAATTATTATAGCAGTTTGTCAAAAAAATGCAACTGTCGGTTTGGACGATTAATACAATTTATGATACTGGTTTTTGGTGGTTTTAACAAATGAAATTTTCTTTTTTCACACTTGGGTGCAAAACAAATCAATACGAGACCCAAGCCATGGAGCGGCTCCTGATTCAAAAGGGGCATACGGTCGCTCCCTTTTCCGAGGATTGTGACGGCTACATTGTCAACACCTGCTCCGTCACCGCTGTAGCGGATAAGAAGAATCGGGCTGTGATCCGCCGGTGCCGCCGGGAGCATCCCGATGCCGTTCTTGCGGTCTGCGGCTGCTACACCCAGCACGATGCCCAGGCTGTCCGGGCACTTGGCGTGGACGTGATCGGTGGAAGCGCTGACCGGCAGGCCTTTGTGGAGCTGGTGCTGTCCACCGCCCAGGATCGAGCCCACAGGGAAAGCCTGGACAATGCTCTGCGCCGCCGGGAGTTTGAAATTCTCCCTGCGGGAGGGTTGGAGGAGAGAACCCGGGCCATGCTGAAGGTACAGGACGGCTGCGTCAACTTCTGTACCTACTGCATCATTCCCTACACCAGAGGCCCCATCCGTTCCGCACCCCTGAACCTTGCGGTAGCCCAGGCCAGGGAATTGGCGGACAGAGGCTACCGGGAAATCGTGATCACCGGAATCGAGATTGCCGGCTGGGGCGCGGATCTTCCGGGAAAGCCTCCCGTCTCCGACCTGATTGAGGCCATTTGTCAGGCGGTGCCGACTCTTCGCATCCGTTTGGGTTCTCTGGAGCCCAGAATCGTAACAGAGGGCTTTTGTGAAAAGTTATGTAAACTTACCAATCTCTGTCCTCAGTTCCACCTGAGTATGCAAAGCGGCTGTGACACGGTGCTTGCGCGGATGAAGCGAAAGTACGATACCGCCCGATACCTGGAAAGCGTCACCCTTCTCAACCGGTATTTTCCGGGCTGCACCATTACTACGGATATGATCGTGGCCTTCCCCGGAGAGACAGAGGAAGAATTTGCCGAAAGCCTCCGATTCATTCGGAGGTGCGGCTTTGCGGATATGCACATCTTCCCCTATTCCCGCCGTCCTGGAACTCCCGCGGACAAAATGCCGGGGCAGCTTGGGAACGCGGTAAAGGAGCAGCGCAGTCGGGAGGCCATTGCCGTGGCTGAAGAAATGAGCCGGGCGTACCGGGAAAAGCTGGCAGGCACGGTATTGGAGGTTCTGTTCGAGGAACAGGATGGGGCGTATTACACCGGACATGCCCCCAACTATGTAAAGGTCTACGCCCCGGGTGAGAATCTCCACAACGAAATCCGGCAGGTTTTCATAAAAGAAGTCTTTCAGGATGGGGTTTTGGGGGAGATTGGGGAATAAAGCTTGCGCTTCTCCCTTTTTCATGATAAAATGTTTTATTAGGGAAGCCCTGATTAAATCGGCAAGAGCTGACAGTGAGAGATTTTGGCACAAGCGAAAGTGTGGAAAATGTGGGAATACTGGATGTATTTCCCATTTTTCACACTGCACGATTGGGGCAAAAGATCCACTGTTCAGCCGCAGAC
>CAYMWT010000223.1:0-4388 GCA_964394055.1 uncultured Oscillospiraceae bacterium | reverse complement strand
GTGAGGCGGATGTTCAGCCTTCTTTATTACCCGGGTATTCTATCACACTTTCTTTCCCATGTCAATCTCTTTTTTGGAAAATTTCGAATTTCCTTCCGGACGGAATATCTTATGCGAAGCCTGGGTAGGATTATTCCAGGCACGTCTTTTCCTCAGGCCAATCCCACCATGGTTCCCGGCTCTCCGGTAAAGGCGGACAGCACCTCGATCCGAAGGCCATGCTCCCGGGCAAGCTCCACGCTTCGGTCATGGAGCACCTGGGCCCCGTTTTCGATCAGGGCCAGCATATCCTCATATCCGATTCTGCCAAACCGCCGGGCATCGGGATAAACCCTGGGATCCCGGTCATAGACCCCGTCCACATCGGTGAAGATCTGGCACTTTGCAGCCTTCAGCCAGGCCGCCAGGGCCACGGCTGTGGTATCCGAGCCGCCCCTTCCCAGAGTGGTAATGTCCCCTTCCGGGTCGATTCCCTGAAAGCCCGCCACCACTACGATCTTCCCGCTGTCCAGCTCCTGCCGGATCCGTTCGGGAATCACCCTGATGATTCGGGCGTTCCCATGGATGCCGTCGGTCTGGATCCCCGCCTGCCAGCCGGTCAGGCTCACCGCCGGATACCCCATAGCTCCAATGGCCATGGCCATAAGCCCCGCACTCATCTGCTCCCCGGCGGCAAGATAGGCGTCCATCTCCCGGGCAGAACCACGACGGTTGCACTGCCTGGCCTTTCGGATCATTTCATCGGTGGTATCTCCCTGGGCGGAGACCACCATAACCACCTGACTTCCCTGCCGGGCCAGATCCACCGCCCGTCGGGCGGCGGTGCCGATCCGGTCAAAGTCGCTCAGAGATGTACCGCCGTATTTTTGTACGATCAGCATACACATTCCTCCCTGTCACATTCTATGGCAGGGAAAAGCGAATGGTGACGAATGCCTGCTGCCCATGAAAAATTCCTGCCGCCTGTCAAGGCGGCAGGAACAGGAACCGGATTATCCCGCCAGAACCTCAGCCTTGACAACCCCTCTGAACTCGGAAAGCTTCTGCATCAGCTCTTCCAGAGGCATGGTCATATCGATGGTTTCCGCGGTAATGGTGACAACGGCTGTACCATTGGTGGGCACGATGGAGTTAATGGTGCTGATATTCGCCTTCGCGTCCGCAAAGACTCCCAAAAGGGAGGACAGCAGTCCCGGCTCATCGTGGAGCAGCAGCTGGAAGGTGATGATTCTTCCGCTCATCATGTTCTGAAAGGGCAGCACCGAGTCCCGGTATTTATAGAAAGCGCTGCGGCTGATATCCGTCATCCGGGTAGCCTCGTTTACGGTGGCCGCTTCTCCCGTGGAAAGAAGCCGCTTGGCCTCCGCCACCTTCAAAAAAACCTCCGGCAATGCCGACGCTTCTACAATATAATATTTCGGTTTTGTCGTCATTCATGACCTCCTGGAACCTGTTATCATGTATTTGTCTGGCTAACATTTGTTTTCTCCTTACACATTGTAGCATACATTCCGGAAAAAGCAACCCCCTATCCATGATCTGAAAGAAGGTTTTTTATGGGCAACGGTGCCAAAACCCTGTTTTCTCTGCTGGCGGTTTTTCTGACCGTGTGGCTGTTCTCCCGCTTCCTCCTTCCCCTGGTTTCCCCCTTCCTGCTGGGCGCTCTGCTGGCCCTGGCCGCCGAGCCCATGACCGCCTTCTTGAATAAAAAGCTTCACGTTCCCAGAGGGGTCAGCGCCGGACTCGGAGTTGGTATGGCCTTCTGCATTCTCGCCATGGTCTTTCTCCTGCTGTGTGCCTTTCTGGTTCGGGAGCTGGGGAATCTGTCCGGCGTGCTGCCCACCCTGGAGGAAACCGCCCGTTCCGGCATCACCCTGCTTCAGGTCTGGCTGCTGGATCTCACAGCCCACACCCCCCAGAGCATCCAGCCCCTGCTTCAGGAAAATATCTCCGCCCTGTTCTCCGACGGCGCGGCTCTGGTAAACAAGGGACTGCACTTTCTTGTGAGCTTTGCGGGAAATCTCCTCAGCCACATTCCCGACAGCGCCCTGAGCCTGGGCACCGCCCTGATCTCCGGCTTCATGATCTCCGCCAAGCTGCCCAGAATCAAGCGCTGGATTCTCCGCCGGCTTCCCCGGGAAAGGCTGCGTCCCCTGCTGGATACGGCAAAGCGGATCAAAACCGCCATGGTTGGCTGGTTCCTGGCCCAGTGCAAGCTGATAACCATGACCATGATGATTCTGATGCTGGGCTTTACCATCCTCCGGGTTCCCTACGCGCCTCTCTGGGCAGCGGGCATTTCTCTGGTAGACGCCCTTCCGGTGCTGGGCACCGGAACCATTTTGATACCCTGGGCAATTATCTGTCTGTTGCAGCAGGACAGCGCCAGGGCCATCGGCCTGGTGGGTATTTATGTGGTCGCCTCACTCACCCGCTCCCTTCTGGAGCCCAGGCTTCTGGGCCGCCACCTGGGACTGGATCCGCTGGTCACCCTGATGGCCCTTTATGTGGGGTATAAGCTCTGGGGGGTAGGTGGTATGATCCTCGCGCCCATGCTGGCTGTGGCGGCCATTCAGATCCTGCCTCAGTCCGGCACCCGGGGGCTTTCTCAAAGAAAATCGGAATAAAACCTTCTCAAGCTTCCGGATTACTCTTCCGAAATATTGGCTGATTTTCAACTTTCCTGTCTGTTTTTCCTTTGAGGCAGGAAAATGGCAGGCTTCTTCCTGTTCAATTCCAATAAAAAAGGCAACTCCCTATTGTACATTCCAGCAAGATTTGATATAATAACAGGAAAATGTAATTTACTGGATGTGTGCCAACGTGAAATATGGAATTTGGAATGTGAACGAGCCGGAAATGGGGGCGGTCAACGCGCTGGTCGGCGAAGGCTATGCCCCTTTGGCCGCCATGGTGCTTGCCTCCCGGGGCATTTCCACCCCGAAGGAAGCAAAGGATTATCTGGGCTGTGACGCCCCTCTCCTGGATCCCTTCCTCATGACCGATATGGCCCTTGCTGTGGAACGGGTAAAGGCCGCCCTGAACAGAGGCGAAAAAATCGCGGTTTTTGGGGACTACGATGTGGACGGCATCACCGCCACCTGTCTGCTGACAGATTTTCTCCGCTGTCAGGGTGGAGACTGCGTCAGCTATATCCCCGGACGACTGGAGGAGGGCTACGGTCTGAACCCCATCGCCATCCATCAGCTTTCCCAGGAAGGGGTCAGACTGATTATTACCGTAGACTGCGGCATCACTGCCGTTGCTGAGGCTAAGCTGTGCCGGGAGCTGGGGATCGATCTGATCATTACCGACCACCACGAATGCAAGGAGCAGCTGCCGGAGGCCATCGCCGTGGTGGATCCTCACCGTCCCGACGGGGGCTATCCCCACAAAAACCTCTCCGGTGTGGGCGTGGCCTTTAAGCTGGCCGCCGCCCTTGCGGGAGATCAGGAAGCGGTATTAAACAAGTATACCGATATGGTGTGTCTCGGCACCGTTGCGGACGTCATGCCCCTTCAGGGGGAAAATCGGGTCTTCGTAGCCCGGGGCTTACAGTCCCTGGCCCATACCAAGCGCCCGGGTATCGCCGCGCTGATGGAGGAAAGCGGCTGCGATCCGAATACGGTCAGTGCCGTCTCCATCGGCTTTACCCTGGCCCCCCGAATCAATGCCGCAGGCCGTATGGGCCAGATCGACCTGGCCACCACCCTGTTTCTCACCAATGATCCGAAGCAGGCCGCCATTGTCGCCCGTCAGCTGTGCGACCTGAACCGCCAGCGTCAGGCTGTGGAATCGGAAATATACGCCCAGGCCGTGGCTATGCTGCCCGAAGGACAGCCTCCGGAGGCCATTGTCCTGGCCGATGAAAACTGGCACCAGGGCGTGGTCGGCATTGTGGCCAGCCGGATCGCCGAGGAATACGCCTGTCCTGCCTTCCTGATCTGCCTGGACGGCGACCATGGCAAGGCCAGCTCCCGCAGCCACGGCGGCTTCAATCTCTTCGCCTCTCTGACCGCTCTGGCTCCCCTGCTGGAAAGCTACGGCGGCCACGAGCTGGCAGCGGGCTTTACCATCTCCCGGGAGAACATCCCGGAATTCCGCCGTCGGATCTGCGCCCTGGCAGGGAGCTTCTATCAGGAGGATACCCCCAGAACCTTCCTGGATGTGGATTGTGCCATCCCTCCGGAGCTGCTTACCATTCCCAACATTGAGTCGCTGTCCGTTCTGGAGCCCTGCGGCAACGGCTGCCCCAAGCCCACCCTGATGATGAAAAATCTCACCGTAGAGCGAATCACCATGGTAGGCGGCGGCAGGCATATGCGTCTGCGCCTCCATACCGGACGTCAAAGTCTGGGCGCGATCTACTTTTCCGCCAGTCCCGAATC
>CAYMWT010000222.1:0-4394 GCA_964394055.1 uncultured Oscillospiraceae bacterium | reverse complement strand
ATCCACACCCGGTTTGAATACTGGGGCTATGACGTGGATCACGACTGGCCCTGGTGGTACAAGATGGTGCAGGTGTATCTGCCCTGGTTTTTCGGCTAAGAGAATCGAGAGAGGAGAAAAACATGAAAAACTTTGTATTTATTTCCCCCAATTTCCCCATGACCTACTGGAAGTTCTGCCGGGAGCTTAAGAACAACGGTATGCGGGTCCTGGGCATCGGCGACTGCCCCTATGAGGGGCTGCTCCAGGAACTGAAGGATTCCCTCCACGAATATTATAAGGTATCCAGCCTGGAAAACAACGACGAGGTCTTTAAGGCCGTGGCCTTCTTCACCTTCAAGTACGGCAAGATCGACTGGCTGGAATCCAACAACGAATACTGGCTCATGCGGGACGCCTGGCTGCGGACGGAGTTCAACATCACCACCGGCCCCAAGCTCCATGAAATGGACAAGATCAAGTTCAAGTCCGCCATGAAGGAATACTATGCCAAGGCCGGGATTCCCACGGCAAGGTACCACCTGGTGGAGGGCCTTGACGATGCCCTGGAATTTGCCAATACTGTGGGCTATCCCGTCGTGGTGAAGCCCGACAACGGCGTAGGCGCCAACAACACCTATAAGCTCCACTCCGACGAGGAGGTCCGCTGGTTCATGGACACCAAGGACAGCGCCGTGTATATCATGGAGGAGTTCGTCAACGGTTATGTCCAGACCTTTGACGGCATTGTGGACTCCAAGGGCAATATGCTCTTCGAGTCCGGCAACATTACGCCCCTGTCTCTGATGGACATTGTGAACGAGGGCGGCGATTCCGTATACTTCCTGGTGAAGGATCTGCCGGAGAACATCCGTCAGGCAGGCCTGGCCACGGTGAAGGCCTTCGGGGTCAAGTCCCGGTTCATCCATCTGGAGTTCTTCGTGCTCAACGAGGATCAGGAGGGCCTGGGCAAGAAGGGCGACGTGCTGGGCCTGGAGGTCAACATGCGGCCCGCCGGAGGCTACACCCCGGACATGTACAACTACTCCCAGGAGACCGACGTCTATAAGATCTGGGCGGACATGGTGGCCTTTGACCGCAATACCAAGCCCATTGGCAATCACCACTACTGTGCCTTCTACGGCCGCCGGGACGGCCGCCGGTACCAGCTGGACGACTATGAGGTCATGATGAAGTATGCGGACAAGATGGTTATGTCCGGGAGAATCCCCGATGCTCTCTCCGGAGCTATGGCAAACCAGATGTACGTTGCCAACTTTGACACCAAAGAGGAAATGATGGCGTACTACCACGACCTTTCCGCAACCTACGAAAGCTAAGATTTAGCCCGGAACCCAACAGGTTCCGGGCTTTTTTCAGCTGTGGTCGCTTTTACAGTGGCAGTCCTGCTTATCACAGTTTTTGGGGGAGAACTGCTGGGCAGGGAAGGGGATCCGGCTGAACATTTCGCAGGGATCCTCGGCGCAGCCGGGATTCTCGCAGCAGGTCTTCTCCGGGATGCTGTAGTCCAGCACCGGGATCACCAGCTGAGCGTCCCGTTCCAGGCGGACGATGGAGAACTGGCCCAGGGTGACGAACAGCCGCTTCTGGCCGCAGCTCATGGCCAGCTCCTCGTCAAACAGGGAACGGATGGCATCGGGAACCTGGGCAGACATGGCCTCGCAGGGGCAGTCGCAGACCTCCCGTATCCTGCTCCCCAGCACCATGGGCTCCAGCACCTCCACCACAGCGGTGGGACGGTTGGCGTAGAGACGGGTCATGCCGTCAGGAGCGCCGATGCGGGTGTCACTGCGGAAAATATGTGCCCGGCTGTCCTCACCGCACAGCACTGCCCGCTTGCTGAAGACCGCAAGGCCGGTAAGCGTGGTGGGGCGGCAGGAGCCGGATACGGCGTCTGCCACGATCCGGTAGTAGAAGGTCATGTCGATGGCGTAGTGGTTCCGGTCGAAGGCTACCGGCTCCACTTCAATGCAGGTGGTCAGCAGCTCGGCGCAGCGTACCCGTACATTGGCGGCGGAGTCCAGCACCTGCTGGGAGCAGTTGGTGAGATAGACCCGAAGGTCTTCGATGCAGTCCTTATCCCGGCAGGAGTCGGTGATCTTCTGTGTGTGGATGGACATGGCCTGGCGCTGGCCGTCAAGGTCGCAGCCCAGGGTGTCCGTGCGTTGCTCGGACATAAAATAAAACCTCCCGTGTTAGGGTATAAGCACAGACGCTTATAAGACAGTTTATGCGGAATGGGCCGGGAAGTGCATAAAACCCAAGATAGAAAAGGGCTGTTCCCGGATTCAGGAACAGCCTTGATTTTTTGATGCCCGGATGGGGATTTTCTGGATCCAGCCGATGATCTGACCGGAGAGGATCACCGTCAGCAGGGAATAGCCAATCCGACGCAGGGGAATGTAGCTTAAGGAGAGGGCCAGTACGGTCAGGTCGCTGACCAGGTAGATTTTCTCCACGCTGATGCCTGTAAGAGCATGGACGCTCATGGCCAGGGCATCGTCCCCGGAGGTGGCGCCGCCTACCCGGACGCAGAGGCCCGCGCCGATGCCGATGAACAGGGCGCCTGCAATGGAGGCGGTGAGAGGCATTCCGGCGATTTGCGGCCACAGGGGCGGGAACTGCTCACAGATGGCATAGGCCACGGAGTACCCGGCGGCGGCTACAATGGAATAGCCGATGAACTCTTTGCCCAGGGTTTTCCAGCCCAGCAGGTAGCAGGCTGCGTTTAAAAGGAAGCTGGTGATGGCAGGGGAAATGTGAAACCAGTGGTCAAGCAGCAGGATCAGTCCGAAGATGCCGCCCTCGGTAACGCCGGAGAGAGCATGGACATTGTACATACCGAAGGCCTGGAAGGCCGAAGACAGAAAGGCGATGACACAATAGGAAATTTTTAATTTTGGAAGAAAACGGGGCATTTTTCGGGATCTCCTTGATTTTTCAAGGTATGATATCATGGAAACAGGGAAAAGTCAATCCCGGCGGTAGAGAACTCTCCGCCTCTGCTCGATCCCCGGCGGCTCTGGCCCCTTCAGGGAGAACAGGCCGTACAGATCACCGCACCGATTTTCCAGGGCCTGGCAGGGGTGATCCAGGGGCGCTCCGGCATTGGGGAAGAAGCCGGTGTTCCGGACGTCCTTCAGTAAGCTTCGGCCCCGGTCGTTGAAGGCCAGCACCCTGGCGTAGGAAAGGGGCTGGGTCAGATCCTCCCGGGTGATTCCCAGAAAGGCGCACATCACCATCCGCTGAAGCCGGGTATGGGTGTAGCGCTTGGATTTCACGGCGGTGAAGATGTCCTCCAGGGTATTTTCCTTCCGGCTGGCGTGCATCAGCTTCCGCCACAGGCCCTCGCTGCCATAGGGCAGGGCCTCGAACTCCGCTTCCGTCATGGTGCGAAGCCTTCCCAGAATTGCCCGTTCTCCGCTTTCCAGAGTGTGCAGGGTCGCACCGGAGAACAGCGGTACAGCTGCGTCGGGTACATAGGCTTCCCAGGGCTGACCGGACAGGATCCGACCACGCAGTGCGGTGGCGGAAGGGCTTTCCGGATCCGGCTCCTCCGCGTGATAGTTGCCGGAACGGTGGATGGGGAAAATCTCCATCTGGGCGTTCTGGGAAAGAATGGCCTTACAGTATTCCACGGCCAGGATATCGTTGGGCTGACACAGCAGCGCCCCGGAAATACCCATAGCCCTGAGAGCCTCTGCCCGGGCGGCAGGGAAGGGAATGCCCGTATCCAGGGAATTCCGCAGAAGAGAGGGAAAACGGTCGCTGAGCAGGGCCTGGGCGGTCTCCAGCAGTGTGTTCCGGTCTCCGGTCTCCGTCCCGAAGCAGAGAACATCACAGAGCCGGGACAGGACAGCCACACCTCCGGCAGCGAAGCCCTCAGCGGAACTGAGGGCCGCCGTTACCGGCAGCTCCACCACCAGATCGGCGCCGCAGGCGATGGCAGCTTCGGCCCGGATGCTTTTGTCAAAGAGGGCAGGCGCGCCCCGCTGGACAAAGTTGCCGCTCATGGCACACACAATGGGGGCATCCTCTCCGTATTCCTGCCGGATACGCCGGATTTGGCGCAGATGCCCCAGGTGGAGCGGGTTATATTCACAGACAATGCCAACAGTCATAAAAAAATCCTGCCTTTTCCCGAAAAAATTTCGCCTAGGGGTTGAGAAATTGGGAAAAATACACTATAATGGGTTTGTTCAAAGCTATCATATCACAGATAGCCGAAAAAGAAAATCAATTTATTTAGGAGGCAACCCCAAAAATGAATGTTCTCATTATCAATGCCGGCTCTTCCAGCCTGAAGTATCAGCTGATGAACCCCGAAACCGGTGACGTATCCGCCAAGGGCCTGTGCGAGCGTATCTACATTGACGGCCGTCTGACCCACAACG
>CAYMWT010000221.1:0-4396 GCA_964394055.1 uncultured Oscillospiraceae bacterium | reverse complement strand
AGAAGCTGCGGGAGGATGTGGCTTCCCTGAAGGAGCTGCTGAGGATGCAAAAGAGTGTCACCGGAGGAAAGCTCTTTAAGGACAGTTCCATGGACAGCGCCGCAAAGTATCTCATGAAGAACGCCGGGGCCAAGGGTGATGTAAAGGAGTTTAATACCCTTCTGCGGGATGTGTACGGATACATTGTGGGCGGAGAGGAAGTTACCTGGGATGGCATTATGGAGCGGGCTGAGGGCGCCGCAAACTGGCTGGAAGAGCACAGAGAACAGAAACACATCCGGGATCCCTATGCGGATGAAGTCCTGCGGGAGATCCGGGGCAGCCGGATCACTCTGGACGAGAGCCAGAAGGCGGAGGCGGAGTACCAGTTCGGAAGCGTCAACGCCTTCCGCAAACAGCTGTTTGGGACTGTGACCATTACGGACAAGGACGCCGTTTCCCTTGACAGCAAGTGGGCAGAGCTGAGCCAAATGTACCCGGATGTGTTCGACCCCAATACCTCTGCTGCTGATATGCCTGGGGCCTTGCTGGATGCCATTGACAGCCTGAAAAACATGGGCATTGAGGAAATGTGGTACGACAAGGAAGCGGCGAGACAGGATATCCTTCAGCAGATTTATGACGGCTACTGGCGGGTGAGTACTCTGCATACCGTGGCGGATGTGAAGCAGAAGCAGATTGACCGGCTGAAGGGAGAGCATATTGCCAGGCTGAATAAAATCAAGGCCCAGAATCGGGAGGATATTCAGAAGCTTAAGTCGGAGCATAGGGCGGATATGAAGAAGCTGCGGGAGGATATGCGTAAAAGCTCCCTGGAAAAGCAGGAGAAAATCCGGAAGCAGTATCAGGATTCCCGTGCCAAGAGTGTGGAGGGGCGGAAAAAAACAGTCCTTCGGAACCAAATCAAGGATATGGCCAAGGAATTTCACCAGATGGCCATGGCCCCGGCAAAAGCCAACAGCCGGCACGCTCCCATTCGGATGACCAATGCCCTGTACCAGTTCTGCGATATCTTCGCAGAGAGCCAGGAACGGGGTCTTCAAAACCAACTGGATGCTCTGGAAAAGAGAAGCCTGGCAGCAGAAGGGAAGCTTCAAAAGGGAGGCCTCAGCGAAAAGAGCATTGATCGGCTCGGTCACGAAAAAGAGGTTATCGCAAAGAAGAATGCCCGGATTGCAGAGTATTCCAAAAAGCTTAGGGCTATGCGGGAGGCTTACGCTGACCTGAAAGGGGACGTCGCAAACGGAATATGCTACGATGAACACACGGCAAAGCTTGTAGAGCAGCTGCAAACAGAACTCTCCGGAAAGGACATCATGGACATGAGCCGGCAGGAGCTGGAGCAGGTCAAAAACACCATGCTGGCTATGAAGCACACTATTGTACATGCAAACAATCTGGATTCCATGGGAAAGGACATGGGACTTGTGGAGACGGTGAAGAAGTTCAGCCAGAATATGGATCAGGTGGCCGCTCCCCACGACAAGCTCTCCACGGCCCTGCGGGAGTATATGATCAAGCAGATGTCCCCGGATGTATTTTTTGATTATATTTGCGGCTTTGCCAAGGGGAACGCCGGAAAGGATATCCAAGGCGGGTTCGTCGATGGCCAGCGCCGGATGCTGGGAGTTCAGCGGGACTTTTACAACAACTTCCGGCACCTGACGGAGAGCGAGAACCAGCAGGAGCGGAGGGAAATCCGGCAGCTGATGGCAAACCCCATGAAGAACATGGTTTCCATTGGCATGAAAGACCGGACGGGGCAGGGAGTAAAGCTCAGCCGGGGCATGATGATGCAGGTTTACATGCTTCTCTGCCAGGAGGACAGCCTGGAATCCATATCCAGGGGCGGATTGAAGCTTCCCAAGGCGGAGGAATATTACAGTGGGAAGATCGACAGAGCTTACTCTAATCTGGAAACGGACGCTTTGTACAGCAGCGAGGGAGCAAGCCTCTTTGAAATGAATCAGGAAAGGAAGCACCTGGAAAATGATCTGAAGGCGGAAGGTCTGGAAGAAAGCGTCCGGGCAGATATGGAAAAGCAGCTGAAGGCGCTGGAAGAAAACATGGACGCGCTGGCGGCGGGAGAAAAGGCCCGGCTTCTTGCCATGCGGGACACCATCTGGAATCAGCTGACCCCTGTGGAAAAGAAGTTCATCGAGGCGGCTAGAAAGTGGTATGCCTACTCCGGCAAGCTTATGGGAAACGTGTTTGAAAGCATGTACGGCTACCGGACCAATCTGGTGGACAACTATGTTCCCATCCACCGGGATATGGACAGTGTGAAGCTGGATATGCGAGTGGTGGACGGGGAAATCAACCTGGAAAACGCGGGATTTACCAAGGAACGCGTGAAAAGCTATGCCCCAATTCTGCTGACGGACTTCTTTTCGGAGCTTGGCAGGCAGAGCGACGCTATCAGCCGGTACTACGGCTTTGCCCAGGTGCAGAAGGACTTCAACCGGATCTGGAATATGCAGATTCCGGGAAGCAGCTACACCATCAAGGGTAAGGTGAGCGCCAAATTCGGACAGGGGAAGGGAATCCTGCGAACCAGCGGCAGTGACTATGTGGAAAACTATATTGAATCGGTGTCGGGGGCTGACCATGGGGACAATGTGCTGAACAGCTTCTACGGAAGGGCGGCCAGCGCAACGCTATCCCTGAATCCCAGAGTGGCCTTTTCTCAGCTGGCATCCATTCCCACGGCCGCGGCGGAGGTGGGCTGGAAGAACATGGCCATTGGCTTTGGAAGGGGCCTTGGCACCAGCCTGAGTACCAAAAAGAAAAATGAACTGGCACAGAAAAGCGTGTATTTCTTCCAGCGGTACCGGGGAGAGGGCGGCATTACGGAAATCGCCGACCTGAAGGCCTATGGCGGGTTATGGGAAAAGGTGAGCGGTTCAAAGGTGGGAAAGTACCTGTTTAACTGGTGCCAGAACTTTGACGTGTTCGCTACCGCCTCCATGTGGTCTATGGCGGAGGAGCAGGTGAAGAGCAGTGGCATAAAGCCGGATTCGGAAGGGTACCAGGCGGCGGTGGAGCAGGTATATGAGAACATCATCCGCAAAACCCAGCCCAACTACACGGTGACGGAGCGGAGCGACATCCTACGGGACAAGCGCGGGGGTATGAAGCTTCTTACCATGTACAAGACCCAGTCTAACCAGAACCTGAATATTCTTATGGTGGCTAACGGAGAATTCAAGCGAATGAGGCAGGACTATAAGAACCGCCGAAACGGCGTGACCAAAGCGGATTTTACGGACTCCGGGAAGCGGCTGGCGAACGCCATCACCGCTGTGACATTGGGCGGTGCCATGAGTTTCGTTGCCCTGCGGACGCTTATCAACTTCGTCACCGGAGCGGTGAATGGATACCGGGACGATGATACTGATGAAGTAACCAAGGAGGAAACCATGAAAGCCATGGGCCGGGAAATGCTGTCATCTCTTGCGGGAATGTTCACCCTGGGAAGCGAAATCTATGACCTTGTGGAAAGCCTTGTGCTGAAAGAAAAATACTACGGCATTACAGACAGCGCCCTGAGCCTGATCTCCAACGCCGTAGAGAAGTCGGTGGATTTTGTCAATACGCTGACGGATTCAGACGCGGACATGGAGAAAAAGCTGAGCGCGGCCGGGAAGGACGTGGAGGCGCTGCTGAACTTTATAGGGGCGCCTGCCTCCAACGCGCGGAAGCTTGGAGAGGCTGCCCTGATGTGGGTACGGGATATATCCAGCGGGGAGTTCTTCCAATACAGCCGGGAGAAGACCACGGACAACCAGTACCGGGCAAGGTTCCTGAAAGCATTCCGGGAAGGGGACATGGAAAAGTGCGGCGATGTGGTTGCCTACCTGCTGGCGAAATCCGATGAACCCAATGACCGGCGGGCGGAGAAGAAATTGCAGTCCGGATTCCAGAGCTATATGGAAAATCAGTTTCTGGACGAAAAGGTCACAGAGCAGGAGGTGAGGGATATTCTCCATGGATATCTTGACATGGATCCGGAGGATGTGGACGCTGCCCTGAACCGGTGGAAGGGCGAGCTGGAAACCGGGAAGACGGAAAGCGATATGGAGGACGACTATCTCCGCAAGACGATTTCCGGGGAGGAATACATGGAATATCTTCAGACCTACAGCGGAAAAAGCCAGGAGCAGGCGGAAAGCGCGGAACTCAAGCTGCGCTGTGAGCGTGACGAGGGCATTGCCTACAGCGAGATCAAGGAGCTGTATATGGATGGGGAGCTGTCCGGCGACCGGGCCTCTGCCCTTATGGCGGCCTATGACGAGGAGGTTTCCCAGGCGGACGCAAAGAGCAAGGTTCTGGAATGGGACTTTGAAAGCGCTTATGGAATCGCCTATTCTGACCGGAAGCGGGCCTTCCTGGACGG
>CAYMWT010000220.1:0-4425 GCA_964394055.1 uncultured Oscillospiraceae bacterium | reverse complement strand
ACACGACCTGAAACTTTTTTATTTTGTCTCTACCCCAACTATTGACAGAGAACCTATTAAATCCCACAGTATCCTCCATTCGGAACCGGAAATCAACCGGGAAGACGATATCTTTCGGAAAATCCAACGCATGGGAGAGCCGGCCTGTCGACAAACTGAAGCCGTTCGCCGAAGGAATCTGATCAGCGCGACTGAGTGACAAACAGCATATCACATTGGATTTCCGTTGGGGTCAAAATAGAAATCGGCAATCTGTCTGACGATTCTGACTCCGACAGCTGCTTTCGGCACGTCCGTCACCGCTTTTCCAAGCAGGCAGTCAAGACCGATCAGAGGCAGATTCATTCCTCCATAACGCCCCAGTCCAACTGTGGCCGTAATGCGGGGATTCACGTCGATGATCATAGGCTTATTATTGGCGTCGCATTTCAGATCAAACCCGATATTGCCGCACAGATGCAAGGATTCCGCGAACCGGATGCACAAATCTTCCACATCAGGACGGTTCACAATGGTCGCCTGACGGATCACGCCATGTTCCATGACCGTACATTCCTTGGTATAGACGGCAACACACTTTCCCTGGGACAGCACCATATCGGTGGTATACTCCATGCCCGGGAGATACGTTTGCAGCAGGATTTCCGTCTGCCCATCGATAATATGTGCCAGTTCTTCCGGCCGGACGGTAATTTCGGGAGCGGCACCGGGAACAGGTTTATCGCTGATAACATGGAAGCCCCGTGCGCCGCAGCTGTCGGAAAATTTGGTCACAAAGGTCATATCCGGATGGGCCCGGACAAAGGCGATGGCCTCGTCCGCGTCTTTGGTAACCAGCGTCTCGGGAACCGGCAGCCCGATTTTCCGCATATGCCGGAAGGAAAGGATCTTGTCATTGGCAATGCGAAGGCCCTCCACAGGGGGAACCGCCAGAAGCATCCCTTCCGCTTCAAACAGATCTCTGCGCAGCGCGAAGGGAACCAGCTCCTTGGAATGAAGGGGCATCACAATGTCCACATGTTCTTTTCTGGCAATGTCCATCACAATGTCAAAATAGCCGGGCGTGGTGCTGGCCGGCACCTGATAAAACACATCAATGTCGTTGATGTTGTGGGACATGGGGTTCATGTCCAGACCGATTACGGTCACTTCGTATTCCCTGCTTGCCTTAAAGCAGGCGACGGTTTCCTTCATATAATAACCCAGGCAGCAAGTCAGCAGCAGTCGGATTTTTTTCTTCTCCCCCATAATTTTACCTCATTTACAGAACGTAAGTCTGAATAATATCGTCCAGCGTTTCCGGTCTCTTGATCAGGCAGCTGGAATGGTCGGCATTGTACTGGATCATGGCGCAATTGGGATGGATAAAGGGTGGTTTGGATACGTTGGAATAGCCTCCCACATTGCCAAAAACCAGATAGTCCCCCACTCCAATGCTGCCGGTGAAGCCGCTGTAGAGTACATCGTGCTCCAGGCAGGTATACCCCACAATATCCGCGTTCTCGCAGAAGCTGCCGTCGCCGCCGGTGCGCAGAACCTCCACCGGGAGCTTCTTCAGCTTGCACACTTCGCCCAGATTGTGGGCACTGCCGTCTGTCACAACAAAGCACTTTCCCCGGATGTTCTTGATGGCCACCACCTGGGTGATGAAGTCCACATACTTATTAATCACCGTTGTACCAGGCTCCGTAAACAGCAGGGGCCTGGTTTCATATCGGGCATAATGCTCTGCCACAGCCTTGGCCGTCACGTTCGCATACTCCTGATAGGTGGGCACACCCGAAAACTGCGCCGCGAAGGAAGCTGCCATCTTGCCGTACATACCGCTGCCAAAGTCCAGATATTTGGGCGGCGCGTCAAACAGGCGGTCAGCGGCGTCCAGCATCCGCCGGGTTCTTTTTATCCAGCTTTCTATGCCCCGGGCCTGGCTGATATGGCAGTGCAGCCCCGCCAGAGTCAGGTTCGGCACTGCCCTGATCAGGTCGGCTGCCTGAAGCAGCGCATCACAATCCGCATCAATGCCAAAGCGGGAGATAAAGGGCTGCCCCACTTCAATATTCAGGCGGATGCCAATTTCAAACTGCTTTTCCGGATATTGCCTTGCAAAATCGCAAACCCCGCGCAGTTCGTCCACACTGTCCACATTGACAATGCCGCCGTTTAGCAAATGCTCCCATACCAGCTTTCCCTTGCCAGGGCCGTTGTAGATGATGTGGGGAGCCTCATAGCCAATTCGCCGGGCCAGCTCCAGCTCCATATCCGAAACCACCTCCGCATAGCCGCCCAGCTTTTTCACCAGCCGGCAAATGGCAGGGGTATAGTTGGTCTTAAAGGAATAGGCAAGACGGTAGTTGGAATACTGCGCCTGGAAGCAAGCTGTAAGCTCCTTCAAATTTGCCTCAAATTCATCGGCGCAGAAGCAATACAGCGGGGAGCCATACCGCTCATGCAGCTGCCTGATCTGTTCCATGGAATACTGCATCGCTGTTTTCCTTTCCATATCAGAAGGACTGGTTCCTGTCAAAGCTCATCTGAACCCGCAGGATCTCAAAGGCTTCCGCATACTTCGTACCAATCTCATAGCCCCGGAAGCCGGAACGGCAGCGAACGCCCTCGATCCAGTTCTCCGCGCCGAACTTATTGTACTCGGTTGCGTGCTTTGTCAGGGATTCCAGCTTCTGGTCGATCACATTGGAAATGTCCACATACAGCTGAGGCCGGAAGGCAACGTAAGATCTTCCGGAAGGGGTAATCGGCTCATAGAAGAAAACGGTATTCATCCGCCGGGCAGCCGCGATGGTAGCCTGACTGACGCCGATATGGGCCTGATGGGTGTCAAAGGGATGATGGGTAAAAATGATATCGGGCTTCAGCTTCCGAAGCCGCAGGTCAATGGCGTTGACCACATCGGAGTGGAAGGGAATATCCTTGGTTGGAAACTCCAAAATCTCCACATTTTCAATTCCCAGAGTGTGCAGAGCTTCCAGGCCCTCACGCACGGCGACCGCGTCTTCACGCTGTACCACGCCATCCACATTGGTATAGCCGGACTTGCTCATAATCAGCACATTTACCTCATGACCTTCCTGAATTGCCTTTGCCAGCGTACCGCCGCAGGCCAGTTCCAGGTCATCCAAATGCGCGCCAACCGCAAGAATTTTCATTCTCCATTCCTCCACGTTTCTTTGCCAATGGCAAGCAATAATATCGGGGCATGATTTCGTTTATTATACCGATAAACCGACCAAAAAGCAAGCAAAGAATCCTGCCGCAAACGTGGCAGGATTCACGGTATTGAAAGCCCTCGCTTAATTTGTCCTGTTATCCGCGATCCCTGTGAAAAATCGGACGCAGCAGCCTGTAAAGGTTCAGCACCAGAAGTACAGCCGTGATTTTCTCCTGCTTTCCAAACAGCGGACATTTCAGGAAGAAGCCCAGGTACTTTCCAAGCTCCCGGCGATTTTCCCGAATCTTCTGGGCGTACCTTTTCCGGAAATCATCATCCGCCTGATCCAGGATCAGTGCCAGCGTGTTGATGGCCCGAACCCGGAGGTATTTTGCCTGCGGCGCAATGGCCGGATGATTGGCTTGGATATAGTCATAGATCACTCTGGTATGCTCCGGGTAATGGAAGGATCTCTCAGATACCGACTGACTGGTGATGCTGTCGCTGCGCTGATAGTAATAATACATGGGGCGGCCGCACACAGCTACCCTTTCCGAGCTGAGGGTGATTTTATAGATGAGGGCAACATCCTCACTGATCTGACCCAGAGGGTATCGCTGGTTTTCAAATAAGGATCGGTGAAAGAGCTTGTCGCAGGCACTGGAATCCCAGCCCTGCCAGAGGAACATCCGCCCGGTAAATTCTTCTCCGCTGATGCACTCTGTCTTTTTCGGGCAAAGGCCCAGTTTTTTTTCACCGGTTCGGCTGTCGACCTCGTAGTTCCCCACGCAGACAATTTTTGCCTGATTTTCCTTCGCCATGCGCAGCATAGTCTCGTACATATCCAGCTCGATCCAGTCATCACTGTCCACAAAGCCGATATAATCACCGGTAGCTATGTCCAGGCCGGCATTTCTGGCGCTGCTCAGGCCGCCGTTTTCCTTGTGGATCACCCGGATCCGGGGATCCTCAAAGCTGTCACAGATGCTGCCTGAGGCATCGGGAGACCCGTCATCCACCAAAATAATCTCCAAATTCTGATAGGTCTGGTTTATGATGGAATCCACACATCGAACAAGGTATTTTTCCACATTATAAACAGGTATGATTACACTGATTTTCTCAGTAAGTTCCATATTTTCCTTCTTTCCCTTGGCTTTTCATATATTCAAATCTCTCCGGAAAGCACGGAATACGCGAAGCACCGTTTGGGAGGGACGGGACGGTTTCTATGCGAAAGCCTCTGTTTTGATATTATC
>CAYMWT010000219.1:0-4426 GCA_964394055.1 uncultured Oscillospiraceae bacterium | reverse complement strand
GCAAGCAGTTCGTCAAGGGCACGGAGCAGATCGCCCAGGAGGGCGCCATCCAGATCTTCAAGGTGCCCAATTCCGGCATGGAGGAGGTCATCGTGGGTGTGGTCGGCACCTTGCAGCTGGACGTGTTCCAGTACCGGATGAAAAACGAGTACGGGGTGGAGCTGCGGATGGAGATGCTGCCCTACGAGGAGATCCGGCGCATCGACGCCTACCCGGGAGAGCTGGATGAGCTGAACCTGGGCAGCGACGCGGAGCTGCTGGAGGACTACCGGGGACGGAAGCTGCTGGTGTACAGCTCCTTCTGGGCCATCGACTTTACCTGCCGCCGCAATCCCGGCCTGAAGGTCAGTGAGATCGTGGTGGAAGAGGGTTAATATGCGATTTAGCGCCGCTCTGGAAAGGGCGGCGCTTTCCCCTGTCTGGGGGGGTACTTGCTTAATTCGGGGAAATGGTATATAATATCCCCAAAATGGGCGTTGGAGGAAGAACGATGGAGTTTAGGGTACTGGCAGTAGGCGATGTGGTTGGCAGACCGGGTCTGGAGCGGATCCGTCGGAATCTGCGGCAGCTGAAGCGGCGGCTTCAGGCGGATTTTACCATCGTCAACGGAGAAAACGCTGCTGTGGTGGGCCTGCTTCCGGAACAGGCGGAGGAAATTCTGGACGCGGGAGCGGATGTGATCACCATGGGCAACCACACCTGGGGAAAGCGGGAGCTGGTGCCCTATCTGGAGGACTGTCCCCAGATCCTCCGGCCGGCCAACTATGCCCCACAGGTGCCGGGACGGGGCTGGAATGTGTATGAAACCAAAGGGGGAGATGTGGCCGTCATCGATCTGATCGGCCGCTGCGGCATGGACTACGGCCCGGACAACCCCTTTCTGCTGGTGGATAAGATTTTGAAGCAGGTGAAGACCAGGCTGGTTTTCGTGGAGCTCCACGCCGAGGCCACCTCGGAAAAGCTGGCCATGGGCTACATGCTGGACGGACGGGTCAGCGCGGTCTGGGGCACCCATACCCATGTTCCCACGGCGGATGCCCGGGTGCTGCCGGGAGGCACAGGCTATGTCACCGACCTGGGAATGACCGGCCCCAGAGATTCGGTGCTGGGGATCCGCCCGGAGCTGTCCATTGCCAAGTTCCGGGGAGATTTGCCGGAACGGTACCGCTGGGCGGAAGGGCCGTCCAAGCTGGAAGCGGTGCTGTTTACCGTTGACACAGAGACAGGCAGGTGCCTGAAAGCAGAGAGGGTGGACGAATGGGACTGAAGATTTTACACACGGCGGACTGGCATCTGGATTCTCCCTTCCGGGGCTTTTCCCCCGAGCAGCGGGAGCTGCTGCGCCAGGCTCAGAAGGAGATTCCGGGAAAGATCACCGATCTGTGCCTCCGGGAAAACTGCGATATGATGCTGCTGGCCGGAGATGTTTTTGACGGGATTCCCAGCGCCGAGACAGTGGCGCTGGTGAAACAGGAGCTGGAACGCAGCGGGGTTCCGGTGCTGATCTCTCCGGGCAACCATGATTTCTGCGCCCCGAACAGCCCCTGGCTTCTGGAGCGGTGGCCGGAAAATGTGTTTGTTTTTTCCGGTGGACTGGAATCCGTCACTATCGGAGGGCTGGACTGCCGGATCTACGGGGCAGGGTATGAGAGCATGGACTGTCCGGCGCTGCTGGACGGCTTCCGGGCGGAGGGGCCGGAGAAGTACAAGATCGCCGTCCTCCACGGCGACCCCACCCAGAAGAATTCCCCCTATAACCCCATCACCGCCGCTCAGGTGCGCGCCTCCGGCCTGCAGTACCTGGCCCTGGGACACATCCACAAGGCGGGAGCCTTCCGGGGCGGAAGCACCCTGTGCGCCTGGCCCGGCTGCCCTATGGGCCGGGGCTGGGATGAAACCGGAGACAAGGGCGTGTGCGTTGTAACTTTGGAGGACAGCGCCCAGGTATCCGCGGTGAGCCTGGATACCCTTCGCTTCCAGGAGCTGGAAACGGATGTGGGAGAGGATCCTATCGCCGCGGTGGAGGCCCTGCTTCCCGGTCTGGGGGGACAGGATTTCTACCGGATCTCCCTGACCGGCTGGGGAAAGGTAGCCCTTGACGAGCTGAAGGCCAAATTCCAGAGCTATCCCAATCTGGAGATCCGGGATCTGACCGAGGATCCGGAGAAGCTGTGGGAAGGGGCCGGAGAGGATACCCTGGAAGGGGTCTACTTCCAGATGCTGCAAGCGGCCATGGAGGAGGATCCGGAAAACGGGGAGAGGATCCGGCTGGCGGCGGAGATCTCCAGGCAGCTGCTGAATGGGAAGGAGGTCACATTGTGAGAATTTACAAAATGACGGCCACCTTCGGCAAGCTGCAAAACGCGGTTCTGACGTTGGAACCGGGGCTGAATGTGATCACCGCGGAGAATGAATGGGGAAAGAGCACCTGGTGCGCCTTCCTTGTTGCCATGCTGTACGGCATGGACACCCGGGCCAAGTCCACAAAAACCGCCCTGGCGGATAAGGAACGGTACACGCCCTGGTCCGGGGCCCCTATGGAGGGCCGGATCGACCTGAACTGGAACGGCAGAGACATCACCATCGAGCGCAGAACCCGGCGGCGGGTGCCCCTGGGAGAGTTTTCCGCCTATGAAACGGAATCCGGGTTGCCGGTGGAGGAGCTGAACGCGGGGAACTGCGGAGAGCTGCTGCTGGGTGTGGAGCAAAGCGTGTTCCGCCGGGCAGGCTTTATCCGGCAGGCCGACCTGCCCCTGACCCAGGACGAGGCCCTGCGCCGGAGGCTGAACGCCCTGGTCACCACGGGAGACGAAAGCGGCGCGGCGGATCGGCTGGCGGAGAATCTGAAGACCCTGAAAAACACCTGTCGCTACAACCGTACCGGTCTGCTGCCCCAGGCGGAACGGGAACGGGAGGCAATCAGCGGAAAGATAGAGGACTATGACCGGCTCAGCGACCAGTGCGAAAAGCTGAAGGAGCGTCTTGCCGAGCTTCAGACCTGGGAGGAGCAGCTGAATAACCACAATCAGTCTCTCCGGTTTGTAGCCGCCCAGGAGAATGCCCAGCGGCTGAACCGGGCCAGAGAGGCCATGGAGCAGACCCATCAGGAGGCACAGGAGCGGCAGGAGGAATGCGGCAAGCTTCCCACCATGGAGGAAGCGGAGCAGAAGGTCAGGGAGCTGCGCACCTTCCGGGAGGCCTGGAACGTGGTTCAGGCGGAAAAGCAGCGTCTGCCCCAGATGCCGGAGGAGCCTCAGATGCCCATGCCCTTTACGGGAATGGATCCCGGGGAGGCCAGACGGATGGCCCGGAAGGATCGGGAGAGCTATGCCTCCGCCCAGAATGCCAAGGCGCCCGTGATCCTGACGGTGCTGGGTGCCGCGGGTGTCGTGGGCGGAGTGATGCTGATTCTGCTGAAAATTTATCTGCCTGCCATATTGGAGCTGATCGCGGCGGTGGCGGCCATCGTCTGGGGTCTGGTGGAGCGAAGCCGGGCCAAAAAGCAGGTGGCGGCCCTTCGCAAGAAATACGACAATCTGCCCTGGCAGCAGTGGGAGGAGCCAATTGACGCCTATGTGGAGGCCTACAGCGTCTATCGGGAGGAGCTGAAGGCCTACCGGGAATCGGACAGCGACGTGGACGTGCGCAGTATGATGCTGCAAAAAAAGCGGGAAGCCCTGTGCGGCGGCCAGGATCCGGAGGTGCTGCTGGATTACTGGCAGCAGGTGCAGCAGAAATGGGAGCTGTACCAGACCACCCTCCGGGAGGCCCAGCGGGCGAAAAGCCACTATGAGGCCATGGAAAGCCTGGTACGGCCTGTGGAGCCGCCCAGTCAGCCGGATACCCTGAGCTACAGCGAGGCGGATACAGCCCGTCTGCTGGGGGACTGCGGCGAGGAGCGGCAGCATCTGCTGGGCAGACTGGGCCAGTATCAGGGCCGGATGGAGGCCCTGGGAGACCGGGAGACCCTGCAAAAGCAGCTGAGTACCTGCAATGACCGGATATTCCGGCTGGAGGACACCTACGCGGCGGTATCCATCGCTCTGGAAACCCTGGCGGATGCCCGGGCGGAATTGCAGAGACGGTTCGCCCCCCGGATCGCCAAGCGTGCCCAGGGGCTGATGGCGTCCCTCACCGGAGGCAGGTATCACAGCCTGTCCATGGGGGAGGACTTCTCCCTTCAGGCCGGCGCCGGGGAGGAAAATACCCTCCGGGACAGCCTGTGGCGCAGTGACGGAACCATGGATCAGCTGTATCTGGCTCTGCGTCTGGCAGTGGCGGAGGAGCTGACACCGGAAGCGCCCCTGGTTCTGGACGATGCCCTGGTGCGGTTTGACGATACCCGGATGACCGCGGCGGTGAAGATCCTGAAGGAGCTGGGAGAGCGGAAGCAGGTGCTTCTCTTCACCTGCCAGGGCCGGGAGGC
>CAYMWT010000218.1:0-4431 GCA_964394055.1 uncultured Oscillospiraceae bacterium | reverse complement strand
GGATCAGCTTGTCCGCCTCCGCCTGGGCCTTGGGCAGCTGGGCGTTCTGGTAGGCCTTGGCATCGTTGATCACCGTCTCTGCCTGCTGCTTGGCGGTCTCCACTGCCTTGAAGGCCTCAATAACCTCTGTCGTAGGCGGCTCCGCGTCCTGGATCTTCACATCCACCAGGCTCAGGCCGATGTCATACTCCTCCAGGATCTGAGTCACCAGATCCTTGACCTGCATCTGAATGTTTTCCTTGCCGTCGGTAAGTACCGCGTCCACCGTGGAGGAGCCCACCACGTTGCGCACCTGGCTCTGGATCAGGTTCCGCAGAATGGTAACGGGATCGTTGGAGGAATAGAGGTACTGCACCGGATCGGAGACCTTGTACTCCACAAAGAAGTCCACGTTGACGATGTTGTAGTCGCCGGTGATCATGGAGCTTTCGTGGGTGTTGAACTGGTCGCTGCTGTCATAGCCCAGCTTGATCTGCTGGTAGACGTTCACATCCACCTTTTCCACATGCTGAATACCCAGGGGCAGCTTGAAGTGGACACCGGCGTCGGTGATGTCCGTCACCTTTCCGAAGGTGGTGACCACGGCCTGCTGCTTATCATCCACGGTGTAGAAGCAGGTACCGGCCAAGGCCAGCAGGAACAATGCCAGGACTACCACCAGCACTCTGCGGAACACGCCCTTGAAGCTTACCTTCTTTTTGGGCGGCTCCTGTTTGGGTGTCCAGGAATAGGTTCCGTTTTCATCCATTTTCTTTTCTTCCTTTCTTGCATTTGAATACCATTGGAATGCTTGTCCCTATGATAGCACAGAGGTATTTTTCAGGTGTAACGAAAGTGTAAACCTTAAAAACTGCTGAAGAAATCCTTTGTTTTTTCTGCATTTTCTATGTGCCGCCCCAATTCTCCTCTTTACGAACAGAAAAATATGGTGTACAATAGAAAAATCCCAGAGAGAAAAAGGAGGCGGGGTCATGGCTTGCCTGAAGTGCGGGCGAGACACGGAGGAGGGCGCCGTGTTCTGTACAGATTGTCTTCTCACAATGCAGAAATACCCTGTGCGTCCCGGAACCCCTGTGGTTCTCCCCACCCGGGAGCGATCCGTTTCCAAGAAGGCCCCGAAGCGACGTGTGATTTCCCCCGAGGATCAGCTGAAGGTGCTGAAAAAGCGGAACCGCAATCTTTTTGCCCTATGGATTGCCACTGTTCTGGCTTTGGCCATTCTGGCTTTTGTGGGCTGGCAAAATATTTTCCGGTCTCAGCATCGTCCGGGGCAGAATTATACAGCCATTACCGCCACCACAGCTGCCCCATCCGTGGCTGCCACGCTCCCATCGGAAGGCTGATGTTTCACGTGAAACACAGGATTGTGGGAATGCAAACTGTTTCATGTGAAACAATTCTTTTTTAGAAACATAGGAGAAGGAAATGGGTAAAATAATTGCAGTGGTCAATCAGAAGGGCGGCGTAGGCAAAACCACCACCGCTGTCAATCTGACAGCCGCTCTGACGGCTTTGGGTGTAAAGGTGCTGCTGTGCGACTTTGATCCCCAGGCCAACGCCACCTCCGGCATGGGTGTGGACAAGCGCCGGATTCGCCATTCCGTCTATGATGTGGTGATCAACGACGTTCCCGTGACGGACGCCATCATTCACACCGACTATGGGGACATTCTCCCCTCCGGCGCGGATCTGGCGGGCGCTGCCGTAGAGCTGATGGATACACCTCACCGGGAGGGTCAGCTGGAAAAGGCTCTGCACAGCATTCGAAATAACTATGACGTGATCTTCATTGACTGCCCGCCGTCTCTGGAGCTGCTGACTCTCAACGGTCTGTGTGCCGCTGATGGGATTCTGGTTCCGGTACAGTGCGAATATTTCGCGTTGGAGGGACTGAGCGATCTCATGGGTACCCTTCGGATGGTAAAGCGGCGGCTGAATCCCCGTCTGGAAATTTTCGGCGTAGCCCTGACCATGTTTGACGGGCGAACCAATTTCTCCGCCCAGGTTGCTCAGGAGGTACGGCGGCACTTCCCGGGAAAGGTCTTCGCCACCGTGATCCCCCGAAACGTTCGTCTGGCGGAGGCGCCCAGCCACGGTCTGCCCGTGACGGAATATGACCGCAGCAGCCGCGGTGCGGTGGCCTACCGGGCCATGGCTGAGGAGCTGCAAAAGAAGCTATAACACTCTGAGAAAGGAAGGATAGACTTGGCAGTAAAAAAGGGCCTTGGAAGAGGCCTGGGTGCATTGATTGAGGACTACCCACCAGAACCCTCGGAGAAAAGTCCCTATCAGCTTTTGCCCATTTATAAAATAGAACCCAATCCCGATCAGCCACGTCAGGACTTTGACCAGGAAGAATTGCAGGCGCTGGCGGATTCCATTTCCGTCCATGGCGTGATCCAGCCTCTGACCGTTCGGGAAACGAATACCGGGTACTACCAGATCATCGCCGGAGAGCGGCGCTGGCGGGCAGCCCGGCTGGCAAATTTAACCGATATCCCCGTTGTCATCATCGAAGCCGACGACAAAAAAGCCATGGAGCTTGCCCTGATCGAGAATCTGCAACGGCAGGACTTAAACCCGGTAGAAGAAGCTCTGGGCTACCGTGCCCTCATTGACGAATACGGCCTGACCCAGGAGGATGCCGCCGCCCGGGTAGGAAAATCCCGTCCCGCTGTGGCAAACGCTCTGCGGCTGCTGGGGCTGTGTCCGGAGGTGCTGGAGCTGCTGCGGAGCGGTCAGCTCAGCGCCGGTCATGCAAGAGCCATTCTGACCTTGAAGGAGACGAAGAAGCAGCAGGACGCGGCAAAGAAGATCATTTCTCTGTCCCTGTCCGTCCGGCAGGCGGAAACCCTGTGCAAGAACATGGGCAAGGAGCCTGTGCCAAAGGAGAAGGAGGTCTTCGCCGTGGACTATGTGGCAGAGTGTGAAAAGAATCTGAGCAAGCATCTGGGCCGGAAGGTGACCATTGTGAATGGCAAGCGGAAGGGCAGGTTTGAATTGGAATTCTACGGTCAGGACGATTTGCAGGCTCTGCTGGACGCCCTGATGACCATTCAAAAGTAAGGAACGCTCTCTATGAAAAAGAAGCTGTATAAATCCCGCACCGATAAGAAGATCGGCGGTGTCTGCGGCGGTATCGCGGAATACTTTGACGTGGATCCCACCATCATCCGCCTGGCCTGGGTGATCTTCTCCCTCATGGGCGGCAGCGGTATCCCATGTTATTTCATCGCCATGCTGATCATTCCGGAAAAGCCGGATGGCACCATCATTGACGCATAGTAATTTTCAATTATCCATAAGGAGAGGTAGCACATGTTAGACATTAAGAAAATCAAGGAAAATCCCGACGCGGTAAAGGCTGGTCTGAAGGCCAAGGAAGTGGACTGCGACGCCACCGTTGACCGCATTCTGGAGCTGGACGTACAGATCCGGGGCCTGAAGACATCCTCCGAAGCCCGCACCGCCCAGAAGAACAAGCTGGCCAAGGAAAACGGCAAGCTGTTCGGCATGAAGAAAAAAGCGGAGAAGGCCGGCGAGGACGTATCCTCTCTGGACGCCCAGATCGAGGAAAACAAGGCCGCGGCCATGGCATTGGATGCAGAGAACGAAGCGGATACCAAGCTGCTCAAGGAGCTGAACGCCGAATATCGGCTGGCTATGCTGAGCCTGCCCAACCTGCCCGATCCCGACCTGCTCCCCGGCGGCAAGGAGAACAACCAGCCTCTGCGCTACATTGGAGAGAAGCACTCCTTTGACTTTGAGCCAAAGCACCATGTGGATCTGTGCACCAGCTTAGGCCTGATCGACTACGAGCGTGGCGTAAAGCTGGCAGGCGCCGGAAACTGGATGTACACCGGTATGGGCGCAAGACTGGAATGGGCTCTCCTGAACTACTTCATCGACACCCACATTGCCGACGGCTATGAAATGATCCTGCCCCCTCACATGCTGGACTACGCCTGCGGTGAGACCGCCGGTCAGTTCCCCAAGTTTGCCGACGAGGTCTTTAAGATCGCCAACCACCCCATCGAGGGTTCCACCTTCTACATGCTGCCCACCGCTGAGGCGGCCCTGGCCTCCGTGTACCGGGATGAAATTCTCACGGAGAAGGATCTGCCCAAGAAGTTCTTTGCCTATACCCCCTGCTTCCGCCGGGAGGCCGGTTCCCACCGGGCTGACGAGCGTGGTATGGTCCGTGGCCATCAGTTCAACAAGGTGGAAATGTTCCAGTATACCACTCCCGAAGGCTCTGATGAGGCCTTTGAAGAGCTGGTGCACAAGGCGGAAAACCTGGTATCCGGTCTGGGCCTCCACTTCCGCACCGTGAAGCTGGCTGCGGGCGACTGCTCCGCCTCCATGGCCCGCACCTATGACATTGAAATTCAGATTCCCTCCATGAACGGCTACAAGGAGGTCTCCTCCGTG
>CAYMWT010000217.1:0-4438 GCA_964394055.1 uncultured Oscillospiraceae bacterium | reverse complement strand
ATATGAGAAGTGTACCATATTTTAGTTTACAAATCAATATGTCTTTACACTAGTCTGAGGGCGATTCTGCCCACCAGCAGGATTGCTTTGTGGTTTGAGTGGTTTCCCGCATCTTACACAGAAAGCAGTACCAGGTTCCAGCATCTCTCCACAATATTTGCAGTAGAGCACTGTGCCCTGTCCTTCAGGAGTTTTTGGGGGATGCCCACCAGCATTCCTGGGCTTCTGAGCGGTTCCGGCTGCGCCATGCTTGTATTGCGCTATTCTGCGTATAACTCCGCTTTGAAGCCTGGTACAGGATGCTTTGCCCGTGGGAATATAGTATTCTTTTTTATTTACTGTATCCTGAAGGGATATTTTTTGCAACTGATGCGTGAACATATTGAAATCTAAACACAATCTAGCAGGGCTGCCAAAAGCAGGGTAGTATCTCAGACTGCTTCCGCCACCAACTGCCAATACAAATGTTTTCTGCATTCCTTTTTCCAGCGCAATCAGATCCTTGTCACTGGCCTTTTCTATGATTTCTGTCTGAACAAGGTCAATCATTTCGGGAATAGACACATCTATGCTTTCCCATTTAAGCACTCGATTTATGCCTTTATCAATAAACTGCATATGCTCCTCCTCGCCCATTCTCAAAAACGGATGAGCTCTCATAATCCTTTATCTGCAAAGCAGCCTCCACAGCCAGCAGATAATCCGCACATAGGTATTCCCCACAGCAAAGCCGCAGAGGATGCCCGTTATCAACCGGCGCAGGTTTGCAGATTGCAGAAGCCCCACACGTTGAAGCCACCAGTCAAGAAACATTACAAAGCAAAGAAAGCTGACAGCTCTATTGGGCAGTACGAAAAAAGCAAAGGAAATCGCCCCTAGAATCTGCCCGATGATAACACCCGTGCATCTGGCGCAGACCGGGAATTGATGCCCCTTATAGAAAAAGCTTCGCTCCGGCATTTGATGACAGCCTGCGGCACGCCCTGCCTTCATCAAAAATGTGTAGAGTTTCTGGTTCATGCCAGCAAGAAATCCAGAACCCTTGAACAGACAAGAAAGCCCAGGAAAAATGCGACAATTCCGTAAAATACGCACTGTTTGTAGAAACTTTTCCGCTCTTCAGCGGTCAAAAGTTCTTTCAGCGTATAACCGGTTGTTTCTCGAATTCCTGTAGGCATCACGATCCAGGTACCTGCAATGACTAGCAGTGCGATATTCCGCATCCACGGATCAAAATAAATGGTTTCAAACAGAAAAGCCAAGATGAGGGAAATAACAAACGTCCGGAGTGCCGCACTGGTTATGGCACTGTTCGCAATTTCCTTTGCGGTTTCCTTTTCCACAAACTCTTTCCCACATCTCCGGCATATCCACCAGGTTTGGTTGGAGGAGGTGATATTCTGTTTTTTTAGCCCGCACAACAGCCCTAGGGGTCCCAGAAGCACCAGGCCACAGCACCCGCTGAACAGCCCGTAGCCGCCACCTGAACTTTTAACGGAGGTTTTGGAAACGGGTGTGCAGTCGTTCAGGGGCGCACCGCATTGGGGACAGGCTCCAAAGGATACTGGCTCCTCATATGTAGGGCGAGTAATGTTTTGCCTTGTCGCCGGTCTTCTGGTCGGTGCTTGCTTCAGGGGCATTTCGCAGATTTCGCAGGAAACGGCATCGTCACGGTTTTCAGAGCCACAGTATGGACACTTCATATTTCTCTCTCCCGACAATTTATAACTGATAGCTACCTTTATTCTACCCTTAAAGTTCCTACATGTCAACCCTGGGAGTTTGTTTACAAGTACAACTTTTAGGGTTACCCTACTATTAGATTGTAGGAGGTGTTGGGATGGATTGGGTAGAAATTGGCACACGAATACGCTGCCAGCGGGAAGCGTTTGGCTATACACGGGAGACCTTTGCCGAGATGCTGGACATAACCCCAAAGTTCTGTGCGGATATTGAACTTGGCAAGAAAGGCATGTCCGTCCCAACCCTGTGCCGTATTGCCTCCGTCCTGAAGTTGTCCACCGACTATATTCTTTTTGGAGAGGATCAGCAGACCCATAGTGTTTCCTCTGTGCTACGGCACTGCACGCCCCTGGAGCAAAAATATGCAGAGGAAATCCTGAAAACATTTCTTATCGCTATGGACAGCAAACACCAGGAAAAACCGTAAAAGGCAAACTTCTAAACCACATATTATCTCTATGAACAACCCGGAGCGAGTAAAACGCTCCGGGAAATTTTATTATGGAGGTAAAATCAATGGAAGAAAAGTGTCAGTGCAGTATGTGTCTGCGGGAGGTGGACAGAGAGGATCTGTATGAGTTCGACGGGGAACTTCTCTGCCACAGTTGTTTGGAGGAGGACACCACAGTCTGTGACCGGTGCGGAGAGCGAATCTGGAGGGATGATGCGGAGTGCGACAGTGATTATACTCTCTGTGAAGCTTGCTACGACCACTACTATGACCGCTGCGAATGCTGCGGAAGAATCATTCACCGGGACGATTCCTACACCTATGGAGACGATATCTACTGCGAGAGTTGCTATCATCAGAAGATGGGCAGCATCAACGACTATAGCT
This sequence comes from uncultured Oscillospiraceae bacterium, assembly GCA_964394055.1. Lineage (GTDB taxonomy): Bacteria > Bacillota > Clostridia > Oscillospirales > Oscillospiraceae > Faecousia. The sequence goes on along the minus strand of CAYMWT010000217.1, from coordinate 1,857 downwards.
ACAAGCCGGAGCCTATCTTCTATGGAAAAGGGGACCGCTTCCTGGGCGTAGAACTGGAAATTGATGGTGGCGGTGAGGTCGGCTGGAAGGCTGAAAGCCTGTTGAAGATTGCCAACCGGCTGGATGAACACATGTACTGCAAGCATGACGGCTCTCTGGATGAAGGGCTGGAACTTGTCACTCATCCCATGACCCTGGACTATCACAAAAGCGATATGCCCTGGGGCGATGTTCTGGCAAAGGCCAAGGAGCTGGGATACATCTCCCACCAGGCTGGAACCTGTGGGCTTCATGTCCATGTAAACCGTTCCTCTTTTGGTGCAACACTGGCCGAACGGGATGCCTGCATTGCCCGTGTCCTGTACTTCTTCGAGAAGCACTGGGAAGAGCTTCTTAAATTCAGCCGCCGCACCCAGAGACAGCTCGACCGCTGGGCTGCCCGCTATGGATTGAAGGAACACCCAAAGGATATCCTGAGTGAAGCCAAAGCAGGCCAGCGTTACAACCGCTACACTTGCGTTAACCTGACCAACGATGAAACCATAGAGTTCCGCATGTTTCGAGGAACACTCAAACTGAATACCCTTATAGCCACGTTGCAGCTCGTTGACCGGGTCTGTGATGTGGCTGCTTCTTTATCTGATGAGCAGATGAAGGACATGTCCTGGACGACTTTTGTATCTGGATGCACAGAGCCGGAGCTGGTGCAGTATCTGAAGGAGCGGCGGCTGTACATCAATGAGCCCGTGTCTGTGGAAGAGGAGGTGTAAACATGTGCTGTCTGTTTGGATTTCTGGACTATGGGCATAAGCTCACTCGAAAGCAAAGGTCACGTCTCTTAGTTACACTTGCTACCGTCTGTGAGGAACGGGGTACAGATGCTACGGGAATTGCTTACAACTCAGCTGGAAGACTACATATTTTCAAGAGGCCCCTGCCCGCTCATCTTATGTGGTATCGTGTTCCTCTGGAAGCTACCGCCGTCATGGGTCATACCCGTATGACAACCCAGGGGTCGGAGAAGCTGAATCAGAACAATCATCCCTTCTTTGGCAAGGCCGGGGACACTCGTTTTGTCCTGGCTCATAATGGGGTTCTGTGCAATGACAGGGCTCTCCGCAAAAAGAAAAAGCTGCCTGTCACACGAATAGAGACAGACAGCTATGTAGCGGTGCAGCTTTTAGAACAGTATGGGGAGCTATCATTCAAGAGCTTGCAGGCCATGGCAGAGGATTTGGAGGGCACATTCACGATTACGGCGCTGTCAGAGAAAGACGAGCTGTATTTCGTCATGGGGAATAATCCCATGTGCATCTACCATTTCCCGGCCTTGGGAATTTACGTCTATGCCAGCACGGAAGCAATTCTTCTAAAGGCTTTACATAGGCTTCCCTTCATAGCAGGGAAACAGGAAAAGATTCACATTTTCTGCGGGGACATTTTGCGTATCGACTCAAAGGGTAAAATCTCCCACGGTAACTTCGATGACAGTAAGATTGCCTCTGGCTATGGCCCTGCTTGGTCGCTCTGGCCGACCTGCAACTGGGGATATGAACGGGATGATATATACCTTTCTGATCTTAAAGCGGTAGCCTCCTGTTATGGCCTGTACCCGGAGGATGTGGACGAGCTATTAAGGGATGGTGTCTCCGTGGAGGAAATCGAGGAATACATCTACTGTGGGTAAGGGGGGATGTTATGCGATACAAGAAACAGCGGCATGGGGCCTGCTTCCCTTATATGCGCAAGAAGCTTTACATCAAGCCACTGCGCAAATGGGTGAACTATCTATGGAAACAGTGCCATTAGGGTGTACCCTATTGGCACAGAAAAACAGCCCTGAAAAGTATGCCAATA
>CAYMWT010000216.1:0-4438 GCA_964394055.1 uncultured Oscillospiraceae bacterium | reverse complement strand
TCATGGAATGTTTATAAATAATTCAAAAACTACCCATTGACTTTTTTGGCACTCGCTGGTATAGTGTGCTTAGCACTCAGAGAGATTGAGTGCTAAAACAAGAATGAAGGAGGAAGCGCCTATGGAATTGTCCGAACGGAAGAAAAAGGTTCTGCGGTCTGTGGTTGACCTGTATATCCGCACAGCCGAGCCGGTAGGCTCCAAGGCCATCACCGAGCTTCCGGACATGCGTTATTCCTCCGCTACCATACGAAATGAAATGGCCGAGCTCACCGCCCTGGGTCTGCTGGAGCAGCCCCACACCAGCGCCGGCCGAATCCCCTCCACCGCCGGCTACCGGATGTATGTGGATGAGCTGATGATGGACTACCGGCTGTCCATGGACGAAACCAAATCCATCAATCACGCCATTGAGGAAAAGATGCAGCAGGTGGATAAAATGGTGGAAAAGGTGGCAAAGCTGGTTTCCCAGGCCACCGAGCTTCCCGCCATTTCCGTCACCGCGAGACAGAGCGGCGTATGCGTAGAGCATTTCGAGCTGGTGCAGTCCGGCAAAGGCAGCGTGATCCTGATGCTCATGCTCCCCGGCGATCAGGTGGTGAACAAGGTCATCAAGCTTCCCGTATCCGTCACGGATACCGATTTAAAGCTTCTGTCCGCCGTATTGAATGCCACCATGGCCGGGCTTTCTCTGGAGGAGATCACCGCCCAGCTGCTGGAAAAGGTCATGGGCGCCGCGGGCGCTGCCGCGCCTCTGGTTCCCATTGTACTGGACTTCACCCAGGAAACCCTGAAAAAGGGCAGCGCCGCCAATATGGCTGTGGTTGGACAGTCCCGGCTTCTGGGGCTTCCCGAATACCAGGACGTAAATAAGGCCCAGCGGGTCATGGAATCCATGGACGAGGACGCCTTCCGGAACCTGCCCGCGGTGATGGGCAACAGCAATGGCACCAAGGTCATTGTGGGGCCGGAAAATGTGGCGGACGAACTGAAGGACACCTCCGTGGTGGTCACCAAGTTCGACATCGGAGAAGGAATGCAGGGCATGATCGGCGTGGTAGGCCCCACCAGAATGGACTACGCCAAGGTTACGGCAAGACTGAGCTACTTCGCCGAGAGCCTTTCCAAAATGTTCTCAAAGCCCGAAACGCCCCAGCTTCCCCAGCCGGAGGCAGAGGAACCCCATGAATAGCAGAAATTGATACAGCATACAATGAGGAGGCCTATATAACGTGGCAAAAAAGGAAAAAGATAAGCAGGTAACCCAGGAAGAAGCGGAAACCGTGGCAACGGAAGAAACCACAGAAACCACCGCAACCCCGGAGCAGGCTCCGGAGGTTCCGGAAACCAATCCCTGGGAGGAAAAATATAACGCGGAACGGGACGCTCACCTTCGGGTGGCAGCGGAGTTTGACAACTTCCGCAAGCGCACCATCAAGGAGAAGGAAGCCTCCTACGGCAACGGCAAGGCCGATGCCATTGTGAAGCTGCTTCCCATCTATGACAACCTGGAACGGGCACTGAATCAGCCCACCGAGGACGCCGCCTATAAAAAGGGCGTGGAAATGACCATGACCGAGCTTGTGAAGATCTTCACCGGCATGGGCGTGGAGATCTTCGGACAGACCGGGGATGCCTTTGACCCCAATCTGCACAACGCCGTGATGCACACGGAAAGCGAGGAGCTCCCGGAGAACACCATTTCCCAGGTTTTCCAGAAGGGCTTCAAGCTGGGTGACAAGGTCATCCGCTTCGCCATGGTGCAGGTGGCAAATTAAATCACAAGCAAACATTTCACATATAAAACCATTCTTACAGAATTTTAGGAGGATAAAGATTATGAGCAAGATTATCGGTATTGACCTTGGTACTACCAATTCCTGTGTTGCCGTTCTGGAAGGCGGCGAACCCACTGTCATCGCCAACGCGGAAGGCAATCGTACCACCCCGTCCGTTGTGGCCTTCTCTAAGACCGGCGAGCGGATGGTTGGCCAGGTGGCAAAGCGTCAGGCCGTCACCAACGCTGACCGCACTGTCTCTTCCATCAAGCGTCACATGGGCGAAAATTACCACGTCACCATCGACGGCAAGGGCTACACCCCCCAGGAGATCAGCGCCATGGTGCTGAGCAAGCTGAAGGCTGACGCCGAGGCTTATCTGGGCCAGACCGTCACCGAAGCCGTCATCACCGTGCCCGCCTACTTCACCGACGCTCAGCGTCAGGCCACCAAGGACGCCGGCAAGATCGCCGGTCTGGAAGTCAAGCGTATTATCAACGAGCCTACCGCTGCCGCTCTGGCCTACGGCCTGGACAAGGAGCAGGAGCAGAAGATCATGGTCTATGACCTGGGCGGCGGCACCTTCGATGTGTCCATCCTGGACATCGGCGACGGCGTCATCGAGGTTCTGGCCACTGCCGGCGACACCCATCTGGGCGGCGACGACTTCGACCAGCGGATCATGGACTACCTGGTTTCCGAATTCAAGAAGACCGAGGGCATCAACCTGTCCACCGACAAGTCCGCTGTGCAGAGACTGAGAGAGGCTGCTGAGAAGGCCAAGATCGAGCTGTCCGGCATGACCTCCACCAGCATCAACCTGCCCTATATCACTGCCGACGCCACCGGCCCCAAGCACCTGGATGTGACCCTGACCCGGGCCAAGTTCAATGAGCTGACTGCCGATCTGGTAGAGCGCACCATGAAGCCCGTCCGTCAGGCCATGTCCGACGCAGGCCTGAGTGCTTCCGACCTGAACAAGGTGCTGCTGGTTGGCGGCTCCACCCGGATCCCCGCCGTTCAGGAGGCCGTGAAGAAGATCACCGGCAAGGACGGCTTCAAGGGCATCAACCCCGACGAGTGCGTGGCTGTAGGCGCTGCCATTCAGGGCGGCGTGCTCACCGGCGATGTGCAGGACATCCTGCTGCTGGACGTGACGCCCCTGTCCCTGGGCATTGAGACCATGGGCGGCGTGTTCACCCGTCTGATCGACCGGAACACCACCATCCCCACGCACAAGAGCCAGATCTTCTCCACCGCCGCTGACGGCCAGACCTCCGTTGAGGTTCATGTCCTCCAGGGCGAGCGGGAAATGGCTGCTTACAATAAGACCCTGGGCCGCTTCCAGCTCACCGGCATTGCTCCCGCTCCCCGTGGCGTGCCTCAGATCGAGGTTACCTTCGACATCGACGCCAACGGCATCGTGAAGGTCTCCGCCAAGGATCTGGGTACCGGCAAGGAGCAGCAGATCTCCATTACCGCCTCCACCAACCTGAGCCAGGAGGACATTGACAAGGCCGTGAAGGAAGCTGAGCAGTACGCCGCCGAGGACAAGGCCCGTAAGGATGAGGTTGACACCCACAACGCTGCCGACCAGACCATCTACCAGACCGAGAAGACCCTGAACGAGCTGGGCGACAAGATCGACGCCAGCGAGAAGGCATCCATCCAGAGCGCCATTGACAAGCTGAAGGAAGTCAACAAGGGTACCGACGTTGCCGCCATCAAGGCTGCCACCGAGGAGGTTCAGCAGGCCTTCTACAAGGTTTCCGAGAAGCTGTACCAGCAGGCAAATCCCCAGGGCGGCGCTCAGGGCGGTCAGACCGGCCCCCAGCAGCCCGGCGATGACGGCGTGGTTGACGCTGACTACGAAACCGTTGACTGATAGTTCATTTAGGGGCGGCCTTCACCGCCCCTAAACAGCGTATTTGCAGTGTTGAGGTAAGTTACATGGCAGAAAACAAACGTGACTATTATGAGGTGCTGGGCGTCAGCAAGGACGCCAGCGCCGATGAAATCAAAAAAGCCTACCGGAAAAGCGCCATGAAGTATCACCCTGACCGGAACCCCGGAGACAAAACCGCTGAGGAAAAGTTCAAGGAGTGCGGAGAAGCCTATGAGGTGCTGTCCGACCCGGACAAAAAGGCCCGGTACGATCAGTACGGCTTTGCCGGTGTGGATCCCAACTTCAATCCCGGCGGCGGTGGCTTCGGCGGCGGGTTTGGCGGCTTTGAGGGCTTTGGGGATTTCGGTGATATTTTCAGCGATTTCTTCGGCGGTGGCAGCAGCAGAAGCCGTGGTGGTCAGCAGAACGTCCCCCAGCGGGGCGAGAATGTGATGGCCCGACTGGAGCTGACCTTTGAGGAAGCGGCCTTTGGCTGCGAGAAGGAGGTCGCCACCCCCCGGATTGAGAACTGCTCCGCCTGTAACGGTACCGGCTCCGCCGACGGCGTCATTGAAACCTGTCAGCAGTGCCGGGGCACCGGCCAGGTTCGGGTGGTGCAGAGCATCATGGGCATGCAGGTGCAAAGTAGCTCCACCTGTCCCAGCTGCAACGGCCGGGGCAAGATCATCAAGACCCCCTGCAACACCTGTAAGGGCAAGGGCAAGGTTCGCAGAACCAACCGGGTCAAGGTCAAGGTTCCCGGCGGCGTGGACAA
>CAYMWT010000215.1:0-4443 GCA_964394055.1 uncultured Oscillospiraceae bacterium | reverse complement strand
GCGGTCTGCTGGGGACGCACAACCACCTTGTCCCCGCTGAGAATTCCGGCGTTTACCATGCTGTCGCCCCGAACCCGAAGGGCAAAGCACCCAGGCTCGTTCCAGGGAATGGTTCCCTCCTGGTTTTCCACCGCCAAAATGGGGATACCCGCCGTAACCATGCCCACCACCGGGATCTGCCCGGGCCTCGCTCCCGTTACCAGTGCCCGCTTCCGTCCCTTTGCCCCAGGCGGCTGAATCAGCCCCTTCTCCTGAAGGGCCTGGAGATGATAGCTGACAGAGGCCGTGGACCGCAGTCCCACCGCGGCTCCAATCTCCCGAACGGAAGGGGAATAGCCGTTTTCCTGAATAAAATGGTTTACATAATCCATAATAAGCTCTGCTTTATTGCTGGTTCTGGGCATAATCAGACCTCCTGACTTCGGGAATCTCCGCTTACGTTGATAATTATAGCACATTTGTCCGAAAAAAGAAAGTCTTTTTTTTAAAGATTTGCAAATTTCCCGCCTCCCGGGACTATACTGGAAGGAAGGAGGAATGCCCAATGGAACCCATTGACCCAAAAACCGCCCGACAAGTATGGAAGCGAGTGACCGCAGCCCCTGTCCGTGGAATGTCTCCGGGAGATCTTCACGGTCTGCTCGTTTCTGCCATAGAGCTGTCTGCCCTCTATCGAAGTCTTGCAATCTCTCTTGGCGGAAAGCAGCGGGAGGCAGCCCAGAATTTGGTTTCCGGTCAGCAGGACACGGTTTTTGCTCTGAGAGGGATGCAGCTGAAGTCCTTTGGCAGAGCCACGCCCATTCCCGCCGAACCCTCTCACCAGAAAAAAGCTCAGCGTATTCTGGAGCTCTGCTACCCCAAAGCGAAATCCGCTCTGACGGAATATTCCGCCCGGGCCATTGACGCGGATTTCGGGCCGGTGTTCCGATTGCTGGCCGCCCGGGAGGAGAAGCACTGCCTGGAAATTCTGACTCTTCTTGGGCAAGTGTGATGCTTTCCTGGGGGGAAAACACAACATCCTGTGTCCCGCCAAAAACGGCGGGGCTTTTTTTACAAAATTCTCCTTGTCTTCGCCGTTGTCCAATAGGGAAAGTTGTGGTATAATGACTTTAATCAGCGAATTTTGTGAGGAAGTTTTTTCATGACCAGTATTCCATTGAACCTGTCTGCAAGCGACGTGCAGAAGCTGCTGGCAGCTGCCAGCCCTGACGCGTCTTTGCTTTACATCTACATAAAAGCGGGCAATCCCATATCCTCTGCCGAGGTAGAGCTGTCCCTCTCCCCTTCCCGGATCGGCTGTGCCGAGGTTACCCTGCGACAGCTTGGGTTGATTGCGGACGAGCGTCCCGCGCCCATGCTCCCCGGGGAGCGTCCCAGCTACTCTGAGCAGGACGTGCTGTCTGCCATGGAGGAGGACAATTCCTTCCGCAGTCTGTACAGCGAGATTCAGCGACTTTTGGGGAAAACCCTGAATACGGAGGAGCTGAAGATTCTTCTGGGCTTTACCCGGTATCTGGGGATGCCTGCCGACGTGATCTCCGTACTGGTGTGCTATTGCAAGGATCGGGCCCGGCAGCGGGGCAGCCTCCGCAATCCCTCCCTGCGTACCATTGAGAAGGAGGCCTACGCCTGGGCGGAACAGGGCATCGACACCATGGAGGGCGCCGCCGCCTTTATCCGGGAGCAGAACCTCCGCAATTCCCGTCTGTCCCGGCTGAAGAAGATTCTGCAAATCCACGGACGGAATCTCACCGCCGCTGAGGAGCGCTATGCCCAAAGCTGGCTGGATATGGGCTTCCGGGAGGAGCTGATTTCCATGGCCTATGAACGCACCTGCCTCAATACCGGCGGTCTGAATTGGGCGTACATGAATAAGATTTTGCAGCGCTGGCATGAACAGGGCTTCACCTCCGCGGAGGATGTGCAAAGCGGTGACCGAAAGCCTGGGGTTCCCAAGGGCGCATCCGGCCAACTGGGGCAAGCGGAGCTGGAAGCCATCCAGCGTGTTTTAAGGGAGGGATAAGCCATGAGCTATTCTATGGAAGTGGTTCAGCGTGCCCGGGCAAGGCTCGCTCAGGCCAAGGAGGATCGGGAATCGGAAAACCGGCAGCATCTGGCGGAGGCCTATGCCAAGGTTCCCAGGATCCGGGAAATCGATATCGCCCTGCGCCGTTCCATGGCCCAGGCAGCCCAGGCGGCCTTTCTCCAGGGCAGCGACGGCAGAGCCATGCTGGAACGTGTCCGGGATGAAAACCTTGCCCTCCAGCGGGAACGGGCAAGGCTTGCGGAAGAGAATTTTGAAGAAGGCTATTTGGATGACAGCCCCATCTGTGTCCACTGCGGCGGAAGCGGATATGTGGGCAGCACCATGTGTGAATGCCTTCAGGAGCTGTGCCGTCAGGAGCAGAAGAAGGAGGTGTCCATTCTCTCCGGAAGCAAGGAGACCTTCAGTCAGTTCCGGCTGGACTACTATCCCGACCGGTTTGACCCCCAATACGGTGCCAGCCCCCGAACCATTATGGAACGAAACCTAAAGGTATGCCGCAACTATGCCTTTAACTTCTCCGTTTCCGGCGGCAATTTGCTGTTTAATGGCGGCACCGGTCTGGGTAAAACCTTCCTCTCCGCCTGTATTGCCAGAGCTGTGGCTGACCGTGGCTTCAGCGTGGTTTATGAGACTTCCGCCCAGCTATTCTCCGCCTTGGAACAGGCCCGGTTCAATCCCAGTGAGGAAAGTCTGCGGAAGGCCGAGACCTTCCGCTCCTGCGATCTGCTGATTCTGGATGATCTGGGCACTGAGCTTCCCGGACAGTTTGTCACCGCTTCTCTGTACAGCCTGGTCAATGACCGGATGCTGGTCGGAAAGCCCATGATCCTCTCTACCAACCTGAACATCGACGAAATGGGCCGTCGGTACTCTCCCCAGATCGCCTCCCGGCTTCACAGCTTCCAGCGGCTGACCTTTGTGGGAGAAGACATTCGGGTGCTGAAGAATCGAGGACTTTAGAAGATATGAAGACTGGTATTCTCTTTGACCTGGATGGCACCCTTCTAAACACCCTGGACGACCTGCTGGATGCCACAAATTATGCTCTCACCCTCTGCGGCTACCCGGTGCGGACTCTGAAGGAGCTGCGGATGTTCGTGGGAAACGGCGCGTACAATCAAATCCGCATGGCCCTTCCTGCCAGTACCGCTCCGGAGGAAATCGAGCGGGTGCTGGACATTTACAAACCCTATTACACCACTCACTGCCAGATTAAGACCAGGCCCTATGATGGCATTTTATCGGCTTTGGAAGCACTGCGTCAGGACTATCCCCTGGCCATTGTGTCCAACAAGCCTGACACTGCCGTAAAGGCTTTGTGTGCCGATTACTTCCCCGGGGTATTCGCCCTGGGGGAAACCCCCGGCTGTCCCAGGAAGCCTGCCCCGGACATGCTGCGCCTTGCCATGGCATCCATTCAAGCTGATACCTGCATCTATGTAGGCGACAGCGAGGTGGATGTTCTCACCGCCCAGAATGCGCAAATCCCCTGTGTCAGCGTTCTCTGGGGCTTCCGGGATCGGGAGATTTTGGAGAATGCGGGCGCAAAGCATCTGTGCCCCTCCCCTGCCCTGCTCCCGCAAATGATCCAGGAAATCAAAAAAATTTAACATACAGAAGGAAAAATCATGGCCAATGAATTTTTCGCCCTCATGGGTCGGATGCGCTATATCACCCGCTGGGGACTGATGCGCAACACCTTTTCCGAAAACATCTCCGAACACAGCCACCAGGTGGCTGTCCTTGCCCACGCCCTGGCTCTGATTCGCCGGGACATTCTGAAGCTGCCCACTCCTGATCCGGATCGCTGTGCTGTGGCGGCGCTGTACCACGATGCCTCAGAGATCCTCACCGGGGATCTGCCTACTCCCATCAAATACTACAATCCCAGCATCAAGGACGCATACAAGCAGGTGGAGCGAATTGCGGGAAATCGGCTGCTCGACATGCTGCCGGAGGAGCTGCGTTCCAGCTATGAGCATCTGGTGTTGGAAGACGAGGAGGAAGTGCTGCCTTTTGTAAAGGCAGCGGACAAGCTGTCTGCCCACATTAAGTGTTTGGAGGAGCAGAAGGCTGGCAACACAGAGTTTGACACCGCAGCGAAGCAAACCTGGGATGCCATGAAGGCCATGGAACGGCCGGAGCTCAATTGGTTTTTAGACAACTGTCTGGGAGCCTTTGCCCTGAATCTTGACCAACTATAAGCTTGACGGCTGAAAAAAGTTGTGTTATGATAATGGAACGCCGCTGTGGTGGAATCGGTAGACACAGGGGACTTAAAATCCCCCGGGCCGAATGCAGCACCCGATCCGAATTGTGCTTGCAAACAGCCAACTTTTTCAATTTGATTTTTCTCTGTGTTGGAACATCCCTCCAACACATCCCTCCAACTTCAT
>CAYMWT010000214.1:0-4449 GCA_964394055.1 uncultured Oscillospiraceae bacterium | reverse complement strand
AGTGCGCTAAGCAGACTGCAACCTTTTTGTCAAAAAGCCCTGAAGGGGATTTTTGGCAGTATAAGCCCCTGAATGGCTGAGCCATTCAGGGGCTGCTGTCAATATTCCGTCATTTTCTTCAGGCATTCTTGACATACGTTCTTCCGGCGGTAGCTGATCAACCCCCGGGAAGATCCACAGAAAATGCAGGCCTTCTCAAACTTTTGCAGGATGATCCGGTCATTTTCCATGTAGATCTCTAACTCGTCACGCTCTTCAATATCCAGAGTGCGGCGCAGTTCGATCGGCAGTACGATCCTGCCAAGGTTATCCACCTTTCGGATAATTCCTGTCGATTTCATGCTTCAAGACCCCCCAGTCTTTTTCTATCCATCGGGGATCATCTCCCAAACGGATAATTTATTTTATCATTATAGTTACTTTTCCGCCAGTAGTCAAACACTTTTTGCGCATCCTGCCATATTTTGTGGAAAATACCGATTCATTTTCCGCTTCCTCCCGCATATTGTACACCATAGGAGGGATGTACATGGTTATGAGCTGGATTTTTACCGGCATGGTGGTATGCAGCATTGTCTGCTCCCTGCTGTCCGGAGGTGGGAAAGGACTGGCCTCCGCCGCTTTACAGGGTGCGCAATCCGGCGTCACCCTGACCATTTCCATGGCCGGGGCGATCTGCCTCTGGTCCGGCGTGGGCCGGCTTATGTCCGCCGCACACATTACGGACATGCTTGCCCGACTTCTTCGCCCGCTGCTTTGCCGCCTTTTTCCTTCCGCAAAGAAGGATCCCATTCTTGCTCAGGATCTCAGCGCCAATATCTGCGCCAATCTTCTGGGCTTAGGCAATGCAGCCACTCCTATGGGCATTCGCGCCGCCAAGAGGCTGAACAGGAACGGCAGCGCTACGGACGAGCTGTGCCGTCTGATCGTTCTGAACACCGCCTCCATTCAGCTGATCCCCACCAATGTGGCAGCGGTGCGCAGCGCCCTGGGCTGTGGCGCTCCCTTTGACATTCTGCCCGCGGTTTGGATCACAAGCCTCCTTTCCGCCGGGCTGGGTGTGGCCGCCGCCTTGATACTGGGAAAGGCACGCAGGCCATGATGGATTATCTCATTCCTCTGATTCTGGCATCCGTATCTCTGGCAGCCCTTCGAAAGCGGGAAAACGCTTACGACATTTTGCAGCAGGGCGCGGCAGAGGGACTCAAGCTTCTCGCCTCCATTCTTCCCTCTCTGATTCTGCTTCTGACCGGCGTGCATATGCTCCAGGCCTCCGGTGCCATGGCTCTTCTCAGCCAGGTTCTCGCCCCCCTTTTTTCTCTCTTCGGCATTCCGCCGGAAACCGCGCCCCTGGTGCTGATCCGGCCCATCAGCGGCAGCGCCGCTCTGGCCGTGGGCACGGAGCTGATGGCAAGATACGGCGTGGACTCCCAGATTGGAAGAACCGCCGCCGTTATGCTGGGCTCCACAGAGACAACTTTTTACACCATCAGCGTCTATTTCGGCGCTGCGGGCATTTCCAAAACCCGCTACACCATTCCTGCTGCCCTGTTTGCGGACTTTGTGGGTTTTTTCGCCGCCTCCTGGACTGTGCGGCTGCTGTTTTAAAACAATTATGGCCGGTATCCCCCTGAGATACCGGCCAAGTTTTACTCTATATCATCATCCATATCATCCGGCTCACCATCGCCGTCGGAATCGGTCATAATTTCCCCAAACCGCATACGACGTTTGATTTTGGCTTCCTCGACCTGTTGATGGATCAGCTCCTTGACCATAAGCGGATCCTTTACATTCTTCAGCGCCAGGTTGGGCATGGTCTTGTCGGAAGACAGCACCGTCACCGTCCCCACGCCAAAAATACGCTGCCACAGCATCCGTTTGGTATCGATGTCCCGAACCCGATACAGCAGAATCTCATCGTCCTTGATGTTAAAAAAGCCCTGGGACACAAACAGACGGTCCTCTGAAAGGCAATATCGGGTAAAGCTCAGGGGCATGCCCAGATAGCGCTTGCGATCCTTCCACAAAAAAGCAATATGCACGGACATACTCTGCCCCTCCTTTTATTTTTTGTATTATTCTACTATTTTTGTCCCCATTTGTCAAGTATAACAAAAAGCATCTTACATTTCCGGAAAAATTATTCATTTCGACCTGTCTGTTTTCCATAAAATCCCCCATCCCCGGCCTGAAAACGGCATTTGGGGATGGGGAAATCCATTACAGGATCAGGCAGATCAGCCCGGTGGCGCCCTCGTTTACGATTCTTGTCAGGGTGCCCCGGAACTTACCCCGGACATCCTCGGGAAGCTGGGTCAGCTTCGCCGTCAGCCCCTCCTGGATCAGATCGTATACGGACTTGCCAAAGATGTTGCTCTGCCACAGCTTTTCCGGATCCTCTCCCGTCAGATGGTCAATGAGATCCCGGGACTGCTTCTCATCCCCCACCATGGGACTGATTTCCGTATCGATGTCCACCCGGATCATATGGATGGAGGGCGCTCCCGCCTTCAGCTTCACACCGAAAGCGCCGCCCTTGCGGATGATCTCCGGGGTTTCCAGCCTCATCTCTCCCGCGGCGGGCATGACTACCCCATAGCCCGTAGCTTTGACAGCGGACAGAGCGTCGGAAATTTTGTCGTACTCCTGCTTGGCCCTCGCCAGCTCCATAAGCAGAGACAGCAGCTGGGCATCGTTTTCGATGGGCAGTCCGGCCTTGGCGCTGAGAATCTCATAATACAGCTTCTCCGGCAGGACAATGGTGCAGCTGACGGTGCCGTTGGCCAGATCCACGCTGCGCAGAGAATAGTCCTGAACCTCCGGCATTTCCCGGATCCCCTCCAGCGCGCTCTCCGCCTGGCCCAGGTTTCCGATCTCCCCAGCCCGCTGAAGCAGGGTCTGATACAGGGCCGTCTTCACAGGGTGGTCGCTTTCCAGGGCGTCCAGCCATCGGGGCAGATGTACCCGCAGCTCAGTCATGGGGAAGGTATACAGCAGAGCCTGAAGCAGCTCCGCGAATTCCTCCGCGTCCAGTGCCTGGCAGTCGGCAATGACAGGCTCGATGCCATATTCCTTTTGGAGTTCACTTTTCACCATGGCCGCGGCCTCGCCCCCGGGATTGCGGGAGTTGATGACTACCAGATAGGGCTTGCGGGTCTTCTGCATATCCAATATGGCTTTTCGTTCGGCGGCCACATAGTCCTCTCTGGGAATATCGGTGATGGTGCCGTCTGTGGTGACCACCAGGCCGATGGAGCAGTGCTCCTCCATGACCTTCTTCGTTCCCAGCTCCGCCGCCTGGGTCATGGGGATCTCATGGTCAAACCAGGGTGTGGTCACCATTCTGGGGGTTCCGTCCTCCTCCGCCCCTACCGCCCCGGGCACCATGTAGCCCACGGAATCGATCATCCGCACCCGAAGCTTGGTGGTGCCGTCCGGTGAAATTTCCACCGCCTCCTCGGGAACGAATTTTGGCTCCGAGGTCATGATGGTTCTCCCGGAACCGCTTTGAGGCAGTTCATCCCTTGCCCGTTCCTTCCGGTAGGGGTCCTGGATGCCGGGAATCACCACTTCCTCCATGATCCGCTTGATCAGGGTGGATTTCCCTGTTCGCACAGGGCCAACCACGCCTACATAAATATTACCGCCGGTTCGCGCGGCAATGTCCCCATAAATTCTGTCCAAAGCGCTCCTCCTCTTCCGGCAGGATAGGCCCTGCCATGGGTTTACCACAGGGTATGTCCCGGGAGGGACAAATAGAACCGGGGAAACTTCCTTTGGTAACCGCCCTTTTCCCCTTTTTCCGAAAAATAATGTTTGACAAATCAGGAAATACCCTTTATAATATCTAGGCATGACTGTGAGGAGGGGGAAAAGTATGCTGTTGGGACTTGGTAAGATCATAGACAGTCCCGGTGCGTCCGTTTCCTTTTCCGCCGATGTAGATCTGAGCGATCTTTGTTACGGCATCAGCTATCCTGTCTCCGAGCCTGTGAAGGCCGTTGGTACGGTGCGCAACACCGCCGGGGTGCTGATGATGTCCGGCTCCATTTCCACCTGTATTCACGGCATCTGCGATCGCTGTGCCTCTCCCTTCGACCGGGAGGTCAGCTTTCCCCTGGACGGCGTGGTTCTGGTATCGGAAATGGCCAACGAAGAGAACGAGGACGAATGGGTATTCCCTCTGGAGGGAGACAGCGCCGACTTGGAGGACATCGTCCGGACGGTTTTCGTCCTGAATCTGAGCTCGAAGCTGCTGTGCAGGGAGGACTGCAAGGGGCTTTGCCCCCGCTGCGGCAAGAACCTGAACGAAGGCCCCTGCAATTGCCAGAAGGAGATCGATCCCCGACTTGCTGCTTTAAAGCAGCTTCTGAACAAGTAAAACCATATTGATGCTGTTAAAAGCAGTTTAACCAAGGAGGTGTCACCATGGCTGTCCCTAAGTGT
>CAYMWT010000213.1:0-4451 GCA_964394055.1 uncultured Oscillospiraceae bacterium | reverse complement strand
GCTGAGGATTGCCCCCTGTATGTAGCGCCTGTGGAAACTCCTGAGTGCAGCTGTGGCGCAACCGATGGCAACCACGCGGAAGACTGCCCCCTGTATGTAGCTCCCGAATGCACCTGTGGTTCTACCGATGGCACTCACGCTGAGGATTGCCCCCTGTATGTAGCGCCTGTGGAAACTCCTGAGTGCAGCTGTGGCGCAACCGATGGCAACCACGCGGAAGACTGCCCCCTGTATGTAGCTCCCGAATGCACCTGTGGTTCTACCGATGGCACTCACGCTGAGGACTGCCCCCTGTATGTGGCTCCCACGGAAGAGCCCGCGCCGGATCCCGCTGTGGCAGAGCTGTATGAAAAGCTCGTGAACGCCAAGACCTTGGAAGAGTTTGCAGCCTATACCGAGCTGGAGGAATACGAGGCACTGTCCGAGCAGTTCACGGAAGAGCAGTGGATTGCGGTCAACGCCAAGCTTGAGGAACTCAGCGGAATTGCCGCAATGCTGCTGGCGGATTATGACGTAACCATAACAGACACCATTAAGCAGGATGGTAAACTAACTGCGACATTGAATCCTGCTGCTCCCGCTGGCGCTGAAGTGAAATTGATTTGGACGAAGGACGGAACGGAAGTTGAGCGGAAGAAGGTAACTGGTGAAGAATATAACCTTGCGGAAGATGGCTCCTGGCTGAATGTCGCGTACGATGATGGTGCTCGGGCGACTTACCGTGTGAGTGGCATTACAATTAATGGACAGCCTGTTGAAGGTACTGTAACCAGTAATGCAGCAACTGTCGAATACTACGACGCCCTTCAGAATGGTAGTTTTGAGAGCCCCAGAAACAACAGCAACCAAAATAACAGACTTAACGGAACTAATAACCTTTATTGGAAGACGACAGATGTAGAGCATGGTGTTGAGATCGTAAGTGTCAGCTATGATGCTCGTGAAGTTCACGGCGTGGTCTCCGTCCCGGATGGTACCCAGGCAGCGGAAATCAACGCGGAAGATGCGGCTCTTTACCAGGATGTATTGACAACGCCTGGTTCCACCATGTACTGGTCACTAATGCATATGGGTCGTATTGCCAGTTCTGGCTTTAATCTGACCGGATTGCCTACAAGTAATGGTGAAGGTCAGAGAAATGTAGACACAATGTATGTTGTCATTATGTCCACCCAAACGGCAGAGGCTGCCGGATACGGTGGAAGTGAGGTAGATACATACGCCGAGGTACAATCCATCATGGCACATCCGGATCAATACCCCGGCGTGCAGGTAGTGCCAATTACTTACACATGGTATTGGGTAAAATCTGGAATCGACAGCAACTCTACTTGGGTCATGCATTATGTGGACGCAAATGGAAGAGACACGGAGGTCTGCAGGCTTCAAGGTTCAGTCGGTAGTGGATGGTGGGATGAATCTAGCATAAGCATAGATACAAATGAGAAGGCCAAATTGACGAATATCTGGCAAAATACCAGGGGATCCTATAAGGTTCCTGAAGGCCAGTTCACGACAAGATACTTCTTTGTTTCCGGTTCTACTGCTGCCAAGAACAACACCATCGGCAACATGGTGGATAACATTTGGTTCAGCACAGAGGTTCCACCTCCTGCTGCGGGAACTGCAAGCCTGACCGTTCAAAAGGCGCTGGAAGGTGTCGATGGCATGACGCCCGCGCAGCTTGATGCTGTGAAGGCTGGATTGTCCTTTAATGTTAGTTTGGGTAGTTATACAGATACCATTAACGGTAATGACTTGACATGGAACAATAATGTTGGTACATGGTACAAAACTGTCCAGGTTCCCGCAAACCAAAGCATTAATTATAGTGCGAAAGAGAATGCACCTACGCCACCGAATGGCTACACCGTTACTGTCTCTTCCCCCGAAACATTCAGTGGTAGTCTGGGCGATCAAGGCAGAGCAACCGCCTCCTTCACCAACACCTACACTCCCGCAGATACCACAGTATCCGTCAAGAAAACGGTTGATGGCGGACTGGGTGATAAGCTCAAGGACTTTACGTTCACTGTAAACGTCACCAAGAACAGCGAAAACGTAAGCTACAAGGTTGGTAGTGACGTGAAAACCGGTTCTTCCACCTTCACCCTCCGTCACAATCAGAACGCTATACTGACCGTACCCATTGGTTCCACTGTAACCATCACCGAAAATGACTACGGTGAAGGCAATGGCGGTTACACCACCACAAGCACCGGTGCAGACTCTTCTTCTGCGGATGGCCGTACTGCCACCTGGACTGCTGACGTCGGTGACAACAATGAGATCGTCTTCAGAAACTACAAGCCCGCCTCCCCCGACACCGGCGTCCTCCTGGACTCCCTCCCCTATGTCCTGATCCTGGCCGCCGTTGCTGTGGCCGCTGTGCTGATGGTCTCCCGGAAGCGCAGAAGCCGGGACGCTGACTAACCGGAGGACACTGCCCTATGGCTGGAAAGTATGGCCAAAAGCCCTCCACAGCGGCCAAAAAATCCAAGGCCTCCCCTGATTCCATCGCCTCCGAAGCGTCTCCCATAAACCACATGGAAATTCAGATTGTAAAATGGATCCAGTCCGTAAAATTCCGCCATGTGGCCTTCGGCGGCGTGGATGAAGCCGACCTTTGGAAAAAGATGAGCGAGCTTTACGACCTGTTCCACCAGGCGGTCTCCGCGGAGCGGGCCAGGTATGAGGGTCTGCTTCAGACCTACGCCCAAACCACAGGCGAAAAGGTGGCGAACCTGGAAAAGCAGAACGAAGCCCTGCGCAGGCAGTACAACGAACTCTATCAGCTCTATCTGGATCAAGCCACCGGTCTGAAGCCCATGCAAGGTGGTGAGTAGGATCAAAGCACCCATTGACGTCCAAAAGGTGATCCGTAAGCGCCGGGAGCGGATCGAGACACGCCGGGGCTATGGAAGTCTCCTGTTCCGTCTGGTCGTGGTGGTGATCGTGGGCTATCTCATTTTCACCCAGGTATTTCTCCTCACCCAGGCCCAGGGAACGGACATGTTTCCCATGGTCAAGGACGGCGACCTGCTGATCGTCTTCCGCATGCAGCGGCAGTACAGCGCCAAGGATATCGTGGTATATCAGCAGGACGGCCGGCAGCATGTGGGCCGGATCGTAGCCAGGGAGAACGACGTGGTGGACATGGATGAAGACGGCTCCCTGACCGTCAACGGCACCACCCAATCCGGTGAGATTCTCTATCCCACCTACCCAAAAGACGGCATCACCTATCCCTACCGGGTCACCGCCGGATGTGTCTTCGTACTGGGCGATTACCGCACGGAAGCGGAGGACAGCCGGGATTTCGGCCCCATCCCCATGGAGAATGTGAAGGGCAAGGTCATCACGATTCTCCGCCGCCGGGGTCTGTAAAGCCCCCGAAAACCGTTACTTTTTCTGCCAGGGGCAGAATGAGTATATAAATTTAGTTTTTACTTAGGAGGTAAAACAAATGAAGAAATTTATTTCCCTGCTTCTGGCTCTCGTTATGGTCCTGAGCCTGAGCACAGTGGCCTTCGCTACAGGTGAAGACGGCGAAACCACCACCCCCACTGATGCCACTTCTGTTACCATCAAGAAGACCTACAAACTGGTCGGTGAAGGTTCCAACCCCGCAGAAACCTTCACTCTGCAGCAGGTCGGCAACGGCGTTGTTACTGACGGCGAAGCTACTTCTGCTCCCGCCCTGGGCGCTATCACCGGTGCTTCTTTCACTGCTGGCGAAGCTACTGCCGATGGCGTTACTAAGGACATCACTGTGGCCCTGCCCAGATACGATCATGTTGGCGTTTACACCTACACCCTGAAGGAAGCCGCTAGCACCACCGCTGGTGTTACCTACTTTGGCGGCGACATTAAGCTGGTTGTCACTGTTGTGAACGGTGAGAATGGCAATCTGCGTATCGCTGGTGTTCATACCGAAGCAGGCAACGCTGGCACCCCCGGCAATGGCAAGTCCGATACCTTCGAAAACACCTACTCCGCTGGTACTCTGAAGGTCTCCAAGACCGTTACCGGTAACCTGGGCGACAAGACCAAGTACTTCGAGTTCAAGGTCACCCTGACTGGCGTAGAAGGCAAGACCTATGCTGAGACCTTTGCTGTAACTGGCGGTTCTTATGAGAACAACCCCGAAACCGCTACTCTGGGTGAGAATACCTTCTATCTGAAGCACGGCGAAACCATCAGCATCGCTAACCTGCCCTATAACGTTACTTACGCCGTGACAGAAACTGCTGCTGACGGCTACACCACCACCAAGACTGGCGAGACCGGCTCCATCAACGCTACTGAGCAGACCGCTGCCTTCATCAACAACAAGGTCGGCACCGTTGATACCGGCGTTATGCTGGACAGCCTGCCCTACATCCTGGTTCTGGCCTTTGTCGCCGTTGCCGGCACCGCGCTGATCCTGAAGAAGCGCGCTAACGTCTGAT
>CAYMWT010000212.1:0-4461 GCA_964394055.1 uncultured Oscillospiraceae bacterium | reverse complement strand
GTTTGCTGCGGCAAACCCGGTCGCGGCTCTGACAGTCCACTGGACTGTCATTCACTACCGCGACTGCGCTTCGCTTACCCCCGGAGGGAGAGCCAAGTGCCAGCCCCATGCCATTACCGCTCTAAAATCTTTGAACCACGCCCTTGGCTCCCCCTTCGGGGGAGCTGTCACGGCGCATTTGCGCCGTGACTGAGAGGGCTTACCCAGTTATATAGAGAGAAGGAACCCCATGAAGAAAGCAATTCTGCTCTGCCTGATATGCGCCCTGCTTTTCACCGGCTGCGCCCAGGCCGCCGAACCCCCTGCCTATGCCCCCAAGGAGACGGAGAAGCTGGTGATCTACACCTCCCACAAGGAGGAGGTCTACAAGCCCATCCTCCGGGAATTCGAGCAGCGAACCGGCATCTGGGTGGAGGTGGTCTACGGCGGCACCAATGAGCTGCTGGAAAGGATCCGCTCCGAAGGGGAAGCGCCTCAGGCGGACGTGATGTTCGGGGGCGGCGTGGAGAGCCTGACCTCCTACCGGGACTGCTTCCAGCCCTATGAGGCGGCGGACGCAAAGGCCATCCGGCCCCTGTTTTCCGTATCGGATCACATCTGGACTCCCTTTTCCGCCCTGCCTGTGGTGCTGATCTACAATACCAAGCTGGTTGACCCGGAAAAGCTGACCCTCTGGCAGGATCTAAGTCGTCCGGAGTTCCAGGGGAAGATCGCCTTTGCCGACCCCTCCGTATCCGGCTCCTCCTTTACCGCCCTGGTCACCTGGCTCAGCGTGGGACAGGGCAGCAATTCCCAGAAACTGGAAGCCTTTGCCAAGGCCCTGGACGGCCGTCAGCTGGAAGGCTCGGGCGAAGTGGTCACCTCTGTGGCCGACGGCACCTGCCTGGTGGGCATCACCCTGGAGGAGACCGCCGTAAAGCACATGGAATCGGGCATGGACATCGGCCTGGTATACCCGGAGGAGGGTACCAGCTGTGTCCCCGACGGCAGCGCCCTGATTTCCGGCGCCCCCCATCCGGAGAACGCCAAACGGTTTCTGGATTTCACCGTGAGCAAGGATGTGCAGAAGCTGCTGCCCCAGCAATTTTCCCGGCGGAGTGTTCGGGAGGACGTGGAGCCTGGGGACAGCCTGATCCCCCTGGGGGACATTCCCCTGATCGACTACGACCTGTCCTGGGCCAGCGGGCACCAGAGCGCCCTGCTGTCCGACTGGGACTTCCAGCGGAAGGAGGATCAGCCATGAAGGAATTTCTGCGCCGTTCCCTCCGGAACCGGCTGACCGCCGCCTTTCTCATCGCCTCCCTGGTGCCCCTGCTGATCTGCTCCATCTCCCTGGTGGAGATCGCCCGGCTGCGGATGAACAGCCGGACGGAAAGCGACGGCCGGGTTCAGGCGGAAAACATCCACCTGGCCCTGGATCGGATGACCCAGGGCTTGACCGAGGCCTCCCAGACCCTGGGCAGCAGCACCCTGGTGTCCCGTGCCCTGTCCGGCGGCCTGACCTCGGATGTGAAGGTCTACGATACCCTGTTCAGCGCCACCGCGGGAATGCGGGGCTGGGCCAGCTTTGAGCTGTACGACCAGTCCGGCCAGCGCCGGTATACCTCCCGGGGCTTTTTCTATCCCGGCAGCCTGCCCACGGACTGGGGCCTGCTCTACGCCGCGGGCCAAAATCCGGGCACCCCGGTGTATGTCAGCTGTGAGGACACCCAGGACAGCGGCCAGCCCCTGCTCCAGGGGGCGGTGCGGCTGAGCGGCAGGGACGGAGGCTACCTGGTGATGAGCCTGGACGAAAACGATTTTCTCACCCTGTTCGACGGCACCTACGGGGCACAGAACGATATCCTGGTGCTGGATCGGTTCTGGCATCCGGTGTATGCCAGCCAGGCGACCATGATCCAGGAGCTGGCCCCCCAGCTGCGAGATCAGCTCCTCTCCGGGGAGGCCCCGGGGGTGGAGGCGGACAACTTTGTCTACAGCATCCGTCAGCACGAACCGTCGGGGCTGTACCTGGTGCTTCAGCAGCCCAGAACCTTCAACAAAAGCACCATGGGCCTTCTGTATACTGTAAGCCTTTCCTGCGCATTGTGCTGTGTGATATTGTCTGTGGTCATGAGTTTGACATTGAGCCGTCAGGTGTTCTCTCCCGTGCAGAAGCTGCAGCAGGCCATCAGCCAGGTGAGCCGGGACGAGCTGGACATTCAGATTCCCGTGGACAGCCGGGACGAGCTGGGCGCCCTGGCCCAGGACTTTAACCGGATGGTGGAGGCCCTGAAGGAGAACCGGCAGGCCTTGGTAGAAAACCAGCGGGAATTAAACCAGGCCCAGATCCGGATGCTTCAGGCCCAATTAAAT
This sequence comes from uncultured Oscillospiraceae bacterium, assembly GCA_964394055.1. Classification (GTDB taxonomy): domain Bacteria; phylum Bacillota; class Clostridia; order Oscillospirales; family Oscillospiraceae; genus Faecousia. The sequence goes on along the minus strand of CAYMWT010000212.1, from coordinate 2,106 downwards.
CCCCATTTCCTGTGCAACACCCTGGACACCATGAAATGGACGGCCAAGATCCACAACCTGCCCCAGGTGGCGGTGATGTCCACCAATCTGGGAGATATTCTCAGGTTCTGTATTTCTCCTGAGGAATTCGTCCCATTGTACCGGGAGACGGAGGTGCTGGAGCGGTATATTGAGATCCAGCGTCTGCGTCTGGGGGAGGGCTTTCAGTTCCGGGTGGACTGCCCCATAGAGCTGGAAGAGTGCCTGGTGCCCAAAATGATCCTGCAGCCCCTGGTAGAAAATTCCATTTTGCACGGGGTGAACGATGGCAGCGGCAATGAGATTCGGGTGGAGATCGCCCGCCGGGGAGATATGCTCAGCGTCAGCGTCACCGACAACGGCAAGGGCCTCCCGGAAGCAATGGTGGGGCGGCCCTACACCCCGGATCTCTTCCCGGAGAGAAACCATCTGGGTCTATACAACGTACATACCATCCTGACCAAATATTACGGCCAATCCTGCGGCCTGTATCTGGATCGGGGAGAAAATGGGGCAGGGGCCTGTGTCCGGTTCACCCTGCCCATACAGAGGAAGGAGGGAATTCCATGCTGAAGGTGCTGGTAGTAGAGGACGAGGAGCTGATCCGTCAGGGCATTGTCCTGGGCACGGACTGGGAGCAGCTGAACTGTACCGTAGTGGGTCAGGCGGCCAACGGCCTGGAAGGTCTGGAACAGGCCAGGGCCTTGAAGCCGGACCTGATCATCACGGACATTAAAATGCCCAAGCTGGACGGCATCGAAATGGTTCGTGCCTTGCGGGAGGCCGGATGCCATGCGAAGGTGATCATCCTCACCGCCTACGATAGCTTCCCCTATGCCCAAAGCGCCCTGCGGCTGGGAGCGGTGGACTATCTGCTGAAGCCCTTCCATGACGGAGAGCTGGAGCAGGCGGTGCTGCGTCTCAGCGGCGGCGGAGACAGCCGGGATCCCATGAGCGGCTTTCCCAAAAGCTTCCAGTCCCGCTATGTCCAGGAGGCGGCGAAGTACATTGAGAGCCACTATCCCCAGCCTGACATCTCCGTTGGCGTCATCGCCGCCGCCCTGGCAGTGAGCGAAGGCCACCTGAGCCACCTGTTCAAAAAGGAGACGGGAGACACCATCCTGGGCTACCTCACCCGGTACCGGATCCACAAGGCTATGGGCCTCCTGAAGGATTGCCGGATGAAGGTGTACGAGGTGGCGGATCAGGTGGGCTACCGGGACATCGCCTATTTTTCCGCGACCTTTAAGAAGCTGGTGGGCGTATCCCCATCGGAGTATCAGAACAAAGGAGGGGCAGTATGATTTCCCTGATTGCCTGTGACATTGACGGCACCCTGCTCCACGGTACCGAGACCCGGATTTCCCCCAGGGTTTTCCAGGAGATTCGGCGGCTTCAAAGAAAGGGCGTGCTCTTCTGCCCAGCCAGCGGACGGCAGTACCACAGTCTGGAGACCCTTTTCGCCCCATTAAGCCCGGAGCTGTACTTCCTGTGCGAAAACGGGGCGGCCATCTTCGGCCCGGGCGGAAAGCTGCTGTGCAAGACCCCCTTTGAACGGGAATTTGCCAGGAAGCTGTCCTGGGAGATTCTGGAAATTCCGGACTGCGAGGTGTTCATCTCCGGGGAGAATACCACCTATCTCTGCCCCAAGACCCCGGAAATCGTGGACAGAACCATGAACTTTACGGGGAATAACGTGCGGATTGTCTCCAATCCCGACCAGGTGCCCGAGGAGATCATCAAGGTTTCCGCCTACTGTAACCGGGGGGCGGCGGCGGAGAAGGAGAGGCTGAGCTTCCCCTGGGCGGCCCATGCAGGCCCTGCCATTGCGGGAGAGAAGTGGCTGGACTTTACCCTGTCCACCAAGGGGACAGGCATTCGGCAACTGTGTGAAATCCTGGGCATTGACCCCAGCCAGGCGATGGCCATTGGGGACAATGAAAATGACACGGCCATGCTGGACGCGGTGGGCCATCCCTATATTATGGAAAACGCCACGGCGGAGCTGCGGCAGCGGTACGAAAACCACTGCGTCCGGGTGGAGGAGCTGCTGGCGAGGCTGTAGCCCTGGCCCTCTCCGCCCCAGTG
>CAYMWT010000211.1:0-4477 GCA_964394055.1 uncultured Oscillospiraceae bacterium | reverse complement strand
AAAGCCCGGCGGCATGTTTTCAAAGAGGAAAGCGTTTTATAGCCTTATTGCCCCAGGGACAAAAAGTCCAGCGGATCCATAGGCGTATCCTGGGCGGTGACGCTGAAATGCACATGAGTGCCCAGGGTGGTCTCCACAATGGCCGTGTCCCCGGCATAGCCGATGGTCTGTCCCAGGGTCACCGCGTCCCCGGCCTTCACCGGCACATCCGCGGCAAGACTGGAATACTTGGTGGTATAGCCGTCACTGTGACGGATCACCACGGTATTGCCCATGGCATCGTCCTCATAGACGGTATAGACGGTGCCGTCAGCGGCGGCGCATACCGCCGTTCCCGGCTCCGCGGCATAGTCCACACCGTTGTGGACACGCCAGTCCCGGGTGGTCTGATTGTAGCTCAGAGCCTCCATGGCAAAGTCCGTAATGGCCTCACCGGATACAGGTGCCGCCGTTTTCAGGGGCTTCTTCTCCGTGACCTGGGGCACCGTCTCAGTGGAAGGCTGGGTTGTGGCCGACTTCTTCTGGGGCTGGGTGGCCAGAACCGGCACATCCTCCACCGCCACAGTTCCCATGACCAGCTCCTCCTGGGTCTCCTGGATGGTAACCTCCTCCAGTGCCTTATCATTTCGGTAGTATACATAGCTTGTGATCCCGATGGCAGCGGCGCACAGGATCAGGGCTATGTAGTAGCCCTTTCCGGCGGCGCTGCCGTTTCGTTTGTTGTCGCTCATTTGTTAAGCACCTCCGAAGCTGAGTATAGCCGGGATTTTCGGAGGTTAAACAATACGGCGGAAAAAATTGCATTTTCTCCTGAAACAGGGCATCACAGGCTGCTCAGCGGCCCTTGTCCTTCGGATACAGCTCCTCCCAGTATTTCCGATCCGGACAGGCAAATCCGGATATCAGCAGCACTGTAACAAACATGGCAATGGTAATCAGCTTCATGGCGTTACACTCCCTTCCGATTCTCCGTAGGTGACCGTCACCCGGTCAGCGTTTTCCATGGTTCCCTTTTCTGTTTCTATCAGAATATGATAGCAGCGAAGCAGGGATATGGGAGACGGATTCAGCGTAACCTCCCATTGCCCCTTCCCTTCCTGAACAGCCTCTACCGTGGTGTCGGAGGCACACATCAACCGGATCAGCAGCAGATCATGGGAGGCAAACCAGGCTTCGTCATACCCATTGGTGCTTTCCCGCAATTCGTCCACATTTTCAAAAGCCTGATCCTTCAGATACCCTTCCAGCTGTGCTCTGTCGGTAGCCAGGGTCACATCGGGCGCTCCGGAAACATTGGCCGTGGAATTGCTGTCCCCAGGCGTCTCCACCCAGATAATATTTCCGATCCCGGAGGCAATGGTGCCGGAATCCCTGGCGGTGACTCCGCTGCCCACGGCCATTTCTTCATTGGCACTGGCCTGGGTGGGCATAGCCTTCTGGGGTGCGTTCTCCGCCGCCGCTTCATCATAAGCAGCCGGAGCCGCCATGATCATCTGGCTGGACTTGGAGGAACCCATCCGCATTCCGCTGACCCAGAGCCAGAAGGAACAGCCCAGAATCACCACCAGGCAGGCCGCCATACCTGCCCAGCGACGCCACTGGATCCTCACAACTTTTCTGCTCCGCCGTTTGTCCGCTTCCGCCACCAGCTCCGCCGGCAGCAGGGTCAGGGCGTCGTGAAGCTCTTCCACCGTCATAGATATCCCTCCTTTTCCAGGTAATCCCGCAATCCCAGCCGGGTACGATACAGCAGGGATTTGCATTTGCTTTCCGTCATGCCGCAGTAACCGGCCACTTCCTTCAGCGGGTCGAGAAAATAATACCTGCCCAGGAAGGCCGTCCGGGTGGTCTCCGGAAGTCGCCGCAGATACACGGCAATGGCATCCGCCAGCAGCTTTCCGTTCACCGTTTCCTCTGTGGTATTTCCCCCGGAAACGCATTCCTCCAGCTCCTCCAGAGACAGGGCATACTCCGAGCCCATTCGCTTGTCCCTGGTACGGTAGCGAAACAGATCAATGGAGATCCGACGGGCCAGCTTGGCAAGGTAGGCTGACAGAATACCGGGACGATGGGGCGGCATGGAATTCCAGGCGGCAAGATAGGTGTCGTTGACGCTCTCCCGGCTGTCCTCCGTGTTATTTAAGATGTTGAAGGTGATTTTCTGTAAGTAATGGCCGTACTTGGTTTCCGTTTCCCGGATGGCGGCCTCATCCCGATCCCAATACAGGGATATGATCTGGGTATCCTCCACGGCTTTCCACTCCTCTCTACTTATATAGACGGCAAAATTCTTCTTTGGTTGCGGAAAATCAGAAAATTTGTAAAAAATTCCGACTGTCCCGAAGAGGAACAGTCGGAACCAGTTTTGATAAGGATTGAATCAACGAACTCAGTTCATATAATAGGCATGGAGCGCGTCCCGCATGGCGTAGTAGTTGGGAAGCCGCCGCCAGCCGGAGGCTACCGTAGCGGTACCGGAGGCCACCACATGGGTATCCGGCAATGCCTGGGCCAGCGCGGCGGCATCCTTGCCGCTGCCATAGATCATGTAAATGTTTTTCAGCCAGGGCATTTCCTTCAGCGCCGACACGTCCGGCCAGGTGTTTCCGATGTTCAGATCCTCCAGAGCCGTGCAGCCCTTCAACGGCTCCAAAGTGCGGATGCCGCTCCAGTCCAGCTCCAGGAACTTCAGCTTTTTGCAGTTTTCAATGCCGTCGATGTACTGTACACCGGTATGGGCCAGGATCAGGTATTCCAGATTGGTCAGATAGCCTACCCAGCTTGTATCCGTTACCCCCAAATGGCCCACATCCACCGCAACCAGATCCTCACAGTAGCGGATATTGTAGGAAGTGGCATCCGAAAAGGCCACATTGTATATATGGCAGTCCCGGCCGGGCATGAAATAGGTGATATCTGTGCGGATGGGTTTGGAATCGCCCAGGCGGATGTACCACACCACTTTATACTTGTCCCGCACCCGTTCCCGGAAGGCTGCCATGTCGTCATGGGAGATGTCCTGTTCCCCCATAAACAGGGTCTCTACGTTGGGCAGGTAGGCCATGGCCTCCTCCACCTCCTGAAGGCTGTCCACCTTCACTGCCGAAAGGTCAACCTCCGTCATTTCAGGGGTAAAGGTCATATCCCCGAACTGAACGTTCCAGCTGACCGCCACCTCCGGCAGGGCCGCTTCCAGAGAGAACACCGTCTCCGGGGTAGCTTTGGGATTCACAAGGGTCAATTCCTCCAGGTTTTCCAGAAGGGACAGGAGGCTCAGATCCTCCTCGCTGGCATGCTCAATGGTGACCGTCCGGGCGTCGTCCTCCACCCCTTCCTCTCCCAGCCACAGCTGGAAGGAGATGCCATGGTCATGGCAGTAACTTTGCAGAGCTCTGTAGTTTTTGATGCTTCCCCCGCCCTGCACCGTTACGGTTTTCAGGTTTTCCAGATAGACCACCCGGGAAATCTCCTCTTCGCCAATGCCGCTGAGGGTGATTGCCCGGGAGCCTGGATCGAAGGACTGTTCTCCCAGAACGATCCCATATTCCACGTCCACCTTGGGGCGGCGCTTCTCCAGTGCCTTCAGATTGGCATAATCCATGCAATTCCGGGCGTCCAGGGTTTTCAGTCCGGTGAAATAGTCCAGGGTGGTCACATCCCGATCGGACAGGGAATTCACCGTCAGGGATGTGGTATTGCTGGGGTAGACCAGACCCTGGAAGGAGATGTCCCAATAAATCCGGCAATCCGGAAGCTTTTCCGAAAGCTTGTCATACTGGGAAGGGCTCAAATCTTTTCCCCGCAGATCCAGCACTGTGGCGTTTCTGGGGTAGAAATGAAGACCTACCATGACATATCGGCTCATGCACCAGATTCCGGCCCCGACCACAAGAATCAGCGCCGCCAGCGGGATCAACCACACATAGGGCTTTGTCTTCCCTTTTGGGGCATGGCTCGCTCTGTTCCCTTCCGGGGCTTTCCGTTCCGGGGCTTTCAGGGGCTCCTCAGTGGATTTCTCAGACTGTGCCTCCGGAGCCTGCCAGCCCTCCAACTCCTTCCAGATGTCACTTTCCCAGATATCCGCGTCATCGCCGCCGTGGGTCTGCTTGGCTTTCTGGCTGTCATTGCTCTGGGTAAACTTTCCGGTATACATCCAGGCTTCCTCCTCCCGTATTTTCGCTTTTGCTTATTATTATCCGTCTATACGGGGCATAAGTCAAGAGAAACTTCTTCCCCGGGGAAACAGAAAATCGTCCCCTGGTTTCCTCTCCAAGACCTGCTGTTTGAGAGGCTCCTAAGGGGACGATTGATGGTATTATGGAGTTACTCCTCCAGGATGGCAATATGAACCGTATCCAGCTGGCTCTTATCCACAGTGGTGGGCGCGCCCATCATCAGATCCTGCGCGTTCTTGTTCATGGGGAAGGTAATGACCTCCCGGATGGACTCCTCGCCTGTCAGCAGCATGACGATCCGG
>CAYMWT010000210.1:0-4505 GCA_964394055.1 uncultured Oscillospiraceae bacterium | reverse complement strand
CCACGCCGGACTTCTTCATGATCTGGGGCAGGGCGCCGGAGTAGCCGAACACGTCAGGCAGCCACAGAATCTTGTTGTCCTTGCCGAACTCCTCCTTAAAGAACCGCTTGCCGTGGAGGAACTGCCGGGCCAGGCTTTCGCCGGAGGTCAGGTTGCAGTCGGCTTCCAGCCACATGCCGCCTTCCACTTCCCAGCGGCCCTCGGCAACTCTTTCCTTGATCTTCTCGAACAGCTCCGGATAGCGCTGCTTCAGGAAGTAGTACAGCACCGGCTGGCTGGACATGAACTTATAGCTGGGATATTCCTCCATCAGCTTCAGCACGGTGGCAAAGGAGCGCACCACCTTTTCCCGGGTCTGGGCCACAGTCCACCACCAGGCCACGTCAATGTGGGTATGGCCGATGCAGGTAGCCACAATGTCGTCCCAGCCGCCCATCTTCTGGTACAGGTTCTCCGTCAGATAGGCCTGGGCCGCATCCAGGCTCTCATAAAACGGCTGGGAGTAAGGCAGCCGCAGATCCAGCAGATTCACGGTGTCATTCAAAACCGTCTGGATGTCCAAGCGAATCTTGCTGTCCGGCTCCATCCGGGAAAATGCCTCCAGGGGGATCTGAAGGTCATAGTACAGGTGATTGATCTTCTCATCCAGAACGAACAGATCCGTCAGGAAGGAGAACTCTCTGTGCAGGGTTCCGGTATAGGCCTGCACGTCCAGGGTCATTTCCTCTCCGCCTACGGCCTTCTTCCGCAGAAGGATCTCCCGGTGGTTCATATCCGCGCCCTGGATCACCTCATTATTCACGAATACCAGGAACTGGGGATTCTTGCCGTCGTCCCACTCCTCGATCTGGGTGTGGATCTTCAGCCAGACGGACTTGCCGTCCATCTCCTGAGGAATGGTAATATGGCTACGGAACCAATAATGGGTTCCGGGAATGCCGTGGAAGTCGGTGTTCTGGCCGGGAAGCTTGCCCTCGAATTCATCCGTTCCGGCGTAATCGGCATACCAGTGCATGTTCTGGCAGTCGAATTCCTCCCAGGGTGCCTTTGCCGCGTCCGCTTCCGCAGGACGGAAGAACTGACCCTTCTTGTAGATCCAATTGGGCAGATTCCGGCTCTCCTTGAACCGCAGACCCTTCAGCTGATTGCAAATGACCTGTACGCGTTGATCGATGAAGTACATACTTGTTACCTCGCATCTGCATTTTTATTATTATGGCAACACCCCGGAAAGGGGTATTACCTGATGTATGGGTTGACCATTGACACAACAGATCCGCCCATGTTTTCCCGCATATCATACATCAGAAAACCTGTTCTGTGAATCGTCAAAAGGATACTTCGCCTCATATTTTCGCTACTTTTTTAATCTCCCAAAAGGGGTCAGTGCTTTCGCACTGGCCCCTTTATGAGTTCAGGAAAATGCAGGGAATCAGCCAGCCAGATAAGTGTCCAGCTGAGCCTGGGCCTCGGTCACGATGTCATCGAAGCCGTCAGCCCGCAGAGCGTCCATCATCTGAGGAACGATCTCGTCGGGATCGCCGGCGCCGGTGAACAGCAGAGGCTTGAAGGTCTCCCAGGTAGCGGTGCAGGCAGCGATCTTATCCCGGACGTTGGTGGTGTCGAAGTAGAAGCCCAGAGCGGGAGAAGCAACAGCGGTCTCGTTCTGATGACGAATCTCTTCTCTCTGGTCGCCCTTGGTGCCCTTTTCGGGGCTCATGATCATGGTGCTGCCCTGGGTGTAGGAAGCAGCGGTCCAGTCCTGATTCAGGCGCTCCACCTTCTGGATGCCATCCTCTTCCACATACTGGAAGTGGGTGCCCTCGATGCCGTAGGCCAGCATATCACGGAGCTTCACGTCGGTGTTGACCAGCTCCAGCAGCTTCATAGCCAGCTCCTTGTTGGGGGAGGAGTTGTTGATACAAGCCATGGAGCCCTGAACGGTGTCGTTGGAAACAACGGTGTCACCGAACTGAGAAACCACAACCTCAGTGCCACGGCCTGCGCCCCAGCCCACGCTAGCAGCGGGCCAACCCTGGCTGACGCCCACAGAGCAGTAGCCCTGGAAGGAAGGCAGGGTGTTGGCATCGCCGTTGATGATGCCGTCATTGAACCAGATGTGCATCTGACGCAGCTGCTCCATAATGTCTTCCTGCTCGAACACAGGAACGACCTTGTTGGAGCCGTCGAAGTAGCTGATGCCGATGGCGGACAGGCCGGTGCCGAAGTTATCGTAACGGTTGCCCACGATGCAGGAGATGCCGTCCTTGTTCAGCATCAGGGGAGTGACGCCGGTGCCGTCCTTCAGCGCCCGCAGGGCTGCGTCGGCGTCGGCCAGGGTATGAACGTTCTCGTAGTCGGGATAGAACTCATCGACTTCGGACTTGGTCCAGACGAAGAAGTTGGTCATGGAGGAGTCCTTGTAAGCGGGGATGCCGTAGAGTCTGCCGTTGACTTCGCAGGCCTTCAGGTAGTCCTCGGGGATCAGGTCGGTGATGCCCGGGGTCTCCTTGATCATGTCGGTCAGGTCGGCGAATGCGCCCAGGTTGATGTTGTTGACATAGGTGCTCATGTCGGTGAAGATGATGTCGTAGTCATCGTTGGTCTGAACCAGCATGGTACGCTTGTCGCCCCAGTCGCCCCAGCCGATGACCTGCAGGTTCAGGTGCGCGCCGATCTTCTCTTCCAGGTAGGGATTGACGATGGCGTTCCAGGCCTCAATGTCCTTGGGCTGGCCGCCGCCGACCTGGTACCAGGTGATGACGGGATAGCCGTTCTCGGTGGTGGGAGCCTTGGTCTCAGCGGGAGCCGCGGGGGCCGCGTTGTCGCCAGGGGTAGCGGGAGCCTCGCTGCTGCCGCAGCCGGCCAGCAGAGAAGCGATCATCATAATCGCCAACAGCATAGCAATTACTTTTTTCACGTTTTTTTCCTCCTAAATTTTATATTGTTACGGCGGGGCGAATCCCGCCGTCACAAATGAAGCAGGTGTTTCTTCCTTAGCCCTTCACAGCGCCCACGGTCAGGCCGGAGATGAAGTACTTCTGGAAGAAGGGGTAGATGCAGGCGATGGGCACAGCCACGATGAAGGCAATGGCCATTCTTGCGGATTCCGCAGGCATGGCGTTCCGCAGAGCAGCGCTGTCGCCCAGCAGAGCGGTGGGATTCTTGGTCAGGTAATCCATACTGGCCTGCATCTGGTTCAGCATAGACTGGAGGGAACGCAGGTTATCGCTGGAAATGTACAGCTTTGCCTGGAACCAGTCGTTCCAATAGCCGAAGGCCAGGAACAGACCGATGGTTGCCAGCACGGGCTTGGACACGGGAACCACGATCTTGAAGAAGATGGTCCACTGGGAAGCGCCGTCAATTCTGGCGGACTCGATGATGGAGTCGGGAATGGTGGTACGGAAGAAGGTTCTGGCAATGGTGACGTTGAAGGAGGACACTGCCAGAGGCAGGATCAGGATCCACATGGTGTCATACAGGTGGAGAATCTGGGTGTTGACCACATAGGTGGCCGCCATGCCGCCGCCGAAGACCATGGGAATGAAGATCAGGATGGTCAGGAAGTTGTTGAGCTTATGCTCCTTCCGGCTGAGGACATAGCCCATGAGGGCGGTGAGCACAACGCCCAGCACCGTGCCGAGAACGGTCACATAGACGGAGACCCACAGGGCCTGCAGGATGGTGGCTCTCTGGCTCCACAGGTAGGAATAGGCGGCGCCGGAGAAGGTCTTCGCGGTGACGAAGAACTGATAGCCCTGCTGCTTGATGACGTTGTTGTCGGTAATGGAAATGATGAAGATGAAAATAATCGGGGTAAAGCAGACGATGGCGAGGATGGCGAAGATCACGTTGAAAATTCCGTTGGTAACAGGAGAAATGGCATTCAGCTTGGTCATGCTGTCTTCCGCGATCGGCTTGTTCTTTTTACTCATAACCGTTTCCTCCTTCCAATCAGATCAGTGCGCTGGACTTATCGACCTTGCGGACGATACCGTTGGCCAGCAGGATGGTGATACAGCCCACCACAGCCTGGAACATAGAGGCAGCGGAGGTCTGGCCCAGGGTAACACTGGGAGAGGTCAGCATCAGGTAGGTCTTCACGTCCAGGGTTGCCACATAGGGGGTCAGAGGCTGGTTGGCGCCCTGAGATACCTGGTAGAACAGGCCAAAGTCAGAGGAGAAGATGTGGCCCACGGACAGAATGAACATCATGATGATGATGGGCTTCAGGGAGGGCAGGGTGATGTAGAAGGCCTGCTGGGACTTGCTGGCGCCGTCCAGCACCGCGGCCTCGTACATGCTGGTGTCGATGCCGGTGATGGAGGCCAGGTAGACCACCATGCTGTAGCCCAGGGTCTTCCAGACGTGCATAAAAATCAGGATGGCAGGCCAATACTTGCCGGTGGTGTACCAGCCGATGTTCTTGCCGCCGAAGGCACGGATGATGGCGTTGAGCAGGCCCTTATCCGTTACCAGGAAGGCGTAGACGAAGTAGCTGA
>CAYMWT010000209.1:0-4533 GCA_964394055.1 uncultured Oscillospiraceae bacterium | reverse complement strand
GCTTGAACAGGATCATGAACACCAGGCCGACTGCCAGGGTATTTGTCACATAGGGCAGGAAGTAGATGGTCTGATACAGCTGCCGCAGCTTCCCGATGGCGCTCAGGGCCAGGGAGATCAGCAGGGCGATCCCCGTAGACAGGGGCACGGTGATGATCACCAGAATGAAGGTATTCTTCAGGGCCTGAAGGAAATAGGGATCCCGTAGGACGTAGGAAAAGTTATATAGTCCCACCCCAAAGGAGGACTGGGAGGCAAAGTTGTACCCCTCCTCCACGGAATAGATCATCACGTCGATCAGGGGATAAATCAGGAAGGCGCCCAGAAACACAAAGGCAGGCAGCAGATACAGCCAGCCCTTACGGTTGTTATTCTCCATAAGCCTCTCTCCTCACACGGATCAGAATACCGCCATTATATTCCATTCTGTCTCAATTTGCAAGTACCCCCTGATTTTAGGAGAGGCCATGCCTTCCCCTTTGGGGAAGGTGGCACGGCGTCAGCCGTGACGGAGAGGGCCAACGCCGGAACGCCCCAAATTTTTTTGAGGCTGCCTCAACCGAGACAGCCTCAAACCATTTATCTGACAGAATTCCACCGGGCCTCCACTTCCCCTTCGGTGAGGAAGCCCAGGGACGCGCCGCTGACCTCGGTCTTGGCGCTGGCAAAAACCTGGGCCCGCCACAGGGCGTCCACGGGTTTCATGCCCTTCCCGAAGAAATGAAGGAAAGCGGAGAACAGGGCATCCCCTGCTCCCACGGTGTTCACTACATTTGCCGGCACACAGGGCAGATCATAGAACCGATCCTCCCCCTGATCATAGAGCATGGCCCCCTTATCTCCCCGCCCCAGCACCAGAATATCGTTATGGTACCGGCAGTGGAGCTGCCAGAGGAATTCTCCCGGGTCGCAGGGCAATCCTTCATCGCTGAGAAACACAATGTTGGCACTTTCCAGAAAGGCCCGGTTGTATGCGTCCTCCACGTTGTTAAGCACATGGACATCGGTGGCAATCACCTTCCCCATGGCCCTGGCCGCGGAGAGCAGCTCCCGGTTAAAGTTGATATTGCAGGCCGCCACCAGATCGCACCCGGCAAGCTTCTCCCGATCCACCCCGTAGCTTCGCTCCTGGATGTCCTTCAGGTCGCAGTAAATCTGGCGCTTTCCCGTGTCGTCGTAAAGCACCACAGAGGCCGGAGTCTGACTCAGCTCCCGCCGGAGACCATTCAGGTCGATGCCATCCTTTTTAAGCCTGGCTTCCACCACATCTCCCTGCATGTCGTTTCCCAGGAAGGAGGCCAGGGTCACCTCATCTCCCAGGGTGTTCAGGGCCTTTGCCACATTGTAGGCAACCCCGGAAACCTCCGTCTGCACCCCGAAGAAGGGATAGTCGATGGGATAGTAGTCAATGGGGAACTTTCGCACCTTGACCGTGGTTTCCGTATTGACAAGGCCGGATACATAGATTTTTGCCATGCTTACATCTCCTGTCGGCCTTCCAGGGCCCGGGACAGGGTCACCTCGTCGGCGTATTCCAGCTGGCTTCCCACAGGTACGCCGTAGGCAAGCCTCGTGACCTTCACTTCCAGAGGCCGAAGAAGCCTGGAAATATACATGGCCGTGGCCTCGCCCTCGGTGTCCGGGTTGGTGGCCATAATGACCTCCCGCACGTCCCCTTTCCCTACCCGTTCCAGAAGCTCCCTGATCTTCAGGTCGTCCTGGGTCACATGGTTTAAGGGAGAGATCACCCCGTGAAGCACATGGTAGGTGCCATGAAACTCCCGGGAGCGCTCCATGGCGATCACATCCTTGGGCTCCGCCACCACGCAGATGACGCTTTGATCCCGGGTGTCGTCGTCGCAGATGGGGCACAGGGGCTTATCCGTCAGGTTCTGGCATCTGGGGCAGGTGTGAACCTCCCGCTTGGCGCTTAAAATGGCCTGGGCGAAATCCTCCGCCTCGTCCATGGGCAGGCTCAGCACATGGAAGGCCAGCCGCTGGGCAGTCTTGCTCCCTACCCCGGGCAGTCTGGCGAAGTGATCGCTTAAATTTTGCAGCGCCCCAGGAAAAATCTGCATACGGTACTCCCCTTAGAACAGGCCGCCCAGGTTCAGGCCGCCGGTAAGCCGGGACATATTGTTGGAAGCTTCCGCGTCCGCCGCCCGCATGGCCTCGTTCACCGCGGCAATGACCATGTCCTGAAGCATTTCCACATCCTCGGGATCCACAGCCTCGGGGTTAATTTCCAGTGCCACCAGCTCATGCTTGCCGCTGACAGTGGCCGCTACCATGCCGCCGCCGGACTGAGCGGTGAAAGTCTTCTTCTCCTGCTCCTCCTGCATCCGCAGCATCTCCTGCTGCATCTTCTGGGCCTGCTTGAGCATAGCCGCCTGATTCATTCCGCCGCCGGGCATACCCCGGAATCCACCTTTTGCCATAATACAAATCTCCTATCTTAATTTCAATATTGAACGGTTCCACGAAATAAGTGGAAAGTTGATAGTTGAAAGTTGAAAGTTGTGGTGTCCCTGCGGGACAATTTAAAATTGTTTTTACGTCGCAAAGCGGCTCCTTAACTTTCCACTTTCCACTTTCAACTTTCCACTTTTTTACCTTTCCTGATTTCTGATGTTTACAATATCCCCATGGGCACGGCCGAAATTCATCAGCTGCTCCATTTTGGGGTTCCGGCCGGGCTTTGCGGCCAGATCCGTCACCACCGCCTGGATGGGCTTTCCCAGCATGGCCCCGGCCTTCCGGGATACCACTTCCAGAATCTCCGGCTTGTTGATGGTCTCCGCCACGAAGCTGTTTCCGCACCGCAGCTCCAGCTTTCCTCCCTGGAGAATGCCCTGAACGGGGGCGTTGGGAGTTCCCGCGAAGAAGCCCAGGGCCGGAGGCTTCAGCTCCTTGCGCACTCCGGCGCACAGGTCTGACCAGAAGCCCGACGGTGCCTCGCTCACCGGCTGCTCCATGGGCGGGTTCTCTTCCGGAGGCGCGTCCTCATCGGTGGGCATAGGCGGACGGTCGTCCTCCTCTTCCTCTTCAGCGGGTTTTGGGGCGGCCTTCTGGGTCACCACGACCCCGCTTTTCAGCTGCTCCTCCAACCGGGTGATCCGGGCGTTCATGGCGCTCATATCCATGCTCAGCTCCGGCTGGCACAGCTCCACCAGACACAGCTCCGCATCCATCCGGCGGCTTTCGCTGCGGGTGAACCCAGCCATGGTGCTTTGCAGACGCTCCATCATCCGGGTCAGCTCGGCGGTTCCGAAGGCCTTGGCCAGAGCCAGAGCCTCCTTGTCCGCCGCCACCCCGGAGAGCATGGCGATCCCAGCCCCTCCCGCAGTCTTCAGCACCAGCAGATCCCGGGTCAGACAGGCCAGCTCGTCCAGCATGGCCCCCAGATCCTTTCCCTCCGCGTACAGCCGGTTAAACAGGGTCAGGGCGGCTTTGGTGTCGTGGGCGGCGATATTCCCCATAAGCTCGGCGCATTTCCGCTCTCCCGCAATGCCCAGGCAGGCATAGACCCCTTCCGCGGTCAGCTCTCCCGTGGTTGCGGAGGCGCACTGGTCAAGCAGGCTCAGGCCATCCCGCATACCGCCGTCGGCCAGCCTGGCCAGCACCCGGGCCGCCCCGTCGTCCAGGTCGATGTTCTCCTGATAGGCGACATATTGGAGCCTGGCCGCAATGTCCTCCTGGCTGATCCGCCGGAAGGAGAACCGCTGGCATCGGGACAGGATGGTGGCCGGAACCTTGTGAAGCTCGGTGGTGGCCAGGATGAACAGCAGATGCTCCGGCGGCTCCTCGATGATCTTGAGCAGCGCGTTAAAGGCGGAGATGGACAGCATGTGCACCTCGTCGATGATGTACACACGCATTTTCACCTCTGAGGGAGTATACACGGCGTCGTCCCGGAGATCCCGGACGTTGTCCACGCCGTTGTTGGATGCGGCATCGATTTCCAGCACGTCCATACAGGAGCCGGAATCGATGGACAGGCAGGCGGCGCACCGGTTGCAGGGGTTGCCGTCCACAGGATGGAGGCAGTTGACCGCCTTGGCCAGGATCTTGGCACAGCTGGTCTTGCCCGTGCCCCGGGAGCCGGTGAAGAGATAGGCATGGCTCATCTTCCCGGTGATCAGCTGGGTTTTCAGGGTCTGGGTCACCGCCAGCTGACCGGACACATCGTCAAAGGTCTGAGGGCGGTATTTACGATAAAGTGCCTGATACGCGGACATATGCGCCCTCCTTACAAAACAAAATACTGAGGGGTGTAAGCCCTCTCAGTCACAGTGTGCGCACTGTGACAGTTTGCTGATGCAAACCCGGTCGCGGCTCTGACAGCCCACTGGACTGTCATTCACTACCGCGACTGCGCTTCGCTTACCCCCAAAGGGGGAGCTGTCATGGCACTGAGTGTGCCATGACTGAGAGGGCCAGTACGCACACTGTGACTGAGAGGGCTTTTCGACGAGATAGACCGGCCCATAGCAAGATCGCACACCCACATTTGTGCGGGTAGTCTAACTGTGA
>CAYMWT010000208.1:0-4564 GCA_964394055.1 uncultured Oscillospiraceae bacterium | reverse complement strand
CCATGCCCCTCTATATCATTCTGGGTGCTGCCATGGACGGTATGCGGGTGGATCCTCAGATCCGTATGCTCTATCTGATGATCATTCTGGGCTTCCTGGGATGGCCCAGCATTGCCCGTCTGGTTCGTGGACAGATTCTGTCTCTTCGTGAGCAGGAATTCATGACGGCCACTGAGGCCAGCGGACTGAGCGTCTATCGCCGGATCTTCAAGCATCTGATCCCCAATGTCATTCCCCAGCTGATTGTCACCTGCACCATGAGCCTTGGCTCCACCATTATTACAGAAGCGACCCTTTCCTTCCTGGGACTGGGTGTAAAATTCCCCTTCGCGTCCTGGGGCAATATTATGAATGACGCTTCCAACTCCTATGTGCTGACCTCCTACTGGTTTATTTGGATCCCCGCCGGTGTCTGCCTGATGCTGACGGTTCTGGGCTTTAACTTCGTAGGCGATGGTCTGCGGGACGCGTTCGACCCAAAAATGAAGCGGTAAAGGAGGAGAGAGTATGGCTAAGAAAAGTGAAAACGGCTATCTCTCCGCAAAGGAGTCCCGCCGAATCTCCAAGGAAAACCGCCGGATTACCGGCGAGTATGAAAAAAAGCGCAAGCGCAAAAACGTGCCGGAGTCTGAGTATCTCACCCAGATGAAGGATCCGCAAAACGCCGTAGAGTTTGACAACCTGCACACCTATTTCTTCACCGATTCCGGCACGGTCAAGTCCGTGGACGGCGTCACCTTTGAGGTTCCCATCGGAAAGACGGTAGGCGTGGTAGGAGAGTCCGGCTGCGGCAAATCCGTCACCAGTCTGTCCCTTATGCAGCTGCTGCAAAGACCCCAGGGCCAGATCGTGGAGGGTGAGATCCGTCTGAATCTGGGGGACAAGGCTTACGATGTGACCAGAACCCCTGATGCCCAGATGCAGCATCTCCGGGGTAACTTCGTCTCCATGATTTTCCAGGAGCCTATGACTGCTCTGAACCCGGTTTTCCGGATCGGCGACCAGGTCAACGAGGTCATCATGCTCCACGATGGGGAAGGCAAGAGCGATGAGGACGTAAAGAAGCGTACCATTGAGCTGCTGGAGATGGTTGGCATTGCCAACAGCGAGGGCGTTTACGCCATGTATCCCCATGAGCTGTCCGGCGGTATGCGGCAGCGTGTGATGATTGCCATGGCTCTGGCCTGCAACCCCAAGCTGATCATTGCGGACGAGCCTACCACCGCTCTGGATGTGACCATCCAGGCCCAGATCCTGGATCTGCTGGAATCTCTGAAGAACAAGATTAACTCCTCCATCATGCTCATCACCCATGACCTGGGTGTGGTTGCGGGTATGGCGGACTATGTGGTGGTTATGTATGCCGGCCGGATCGTGGAAAAGGGTACTGCCGACGACATCTTCCATCATCCTGCCCACCCCTATACCATCGGTCTGATGGCCTCCAAGCCTGTGGTAGGCAAGAAGGTGGATAAGCTCTATTCCATCCCCGGCAAGGTTCCCAATCCTGTGAACATGCCCAACTACTGCTACTTTAAGGATCGCTGCGAAATGTGCGTGGAGGGCTGCGACGGGGCCTATCCCTGCGAGATCAGCCTGTCCGAGACACACAAGGTCAGCTGCTACCGTTACTATGACAAGAAGGAAGGAGGGGAAGCGTAATGGCAAATCTGTTTGGCCAGGGTGGCCCCGGTGTCACGGGGAATCCTGAGAAGATGGATGAACTGGAGAAGCGTCGTGAAGAGACCGTTTCCAAGGATGTAGCCGCGGCCCGCGCACCCAAGGCTTCCGCCTCCGACGATTCCTTCACCCCGGTGGAGTATGACCCTCAGTATATCCTGATGGTCAACGGGCTGAAGAAATACTTCCCCATTAAGGGAGGCGTGCTGTCCAAGAGTACCAATGCGGTGAAGGCCGTGGATGGCGTCACCTTTAACTTGAAGCGGGGCACCACCATGGGCCTGGTAGGGGAGTCCGGCTGCGGCAAGACCACCACCGGGCGTGTGATCCTCCGACTGTCCGGTGAGAAGACCGCCGGTCAGGTGCTCTTCAACGGTCAGGAGGTTTATGACCTGAGCAACAAGGAGATGCGCGCTCTGCGCACCAAAATGCAGATCATTTTCCAGGATCCCTTTTCCAGCCTGTCTCCCCGGATGCCTGTAGGCGAGATCATTGGCGAGGCGGTTCGGGAGCATCATCTGGTTTCCAAGGAAGAATACGACGATTATATTGACCAGGTCATGGATGACTGCGGCTTGCAGCCCTTCCATAAAAACCGGTATCCCCACGAGTTCTCCGGCGGCCAGCGGCAGCGTATCTGCATCGCCCGGGCACTGGCACTGAATCCCGAGTTCATTGTCTGTGACGAGCCGGTTTCTGCTCTGGATGTGTCCATTCAGGCGCAGATCATTAACCTCCTGAAGGAATTGCAGGAGAAGCGGAACCTGACTTACCTGTTCATCTCCCATGACCTGTCTGTGGTGGAGCATATTTCCGATACCGTGGGCGTTATGTACCTGGGCAATCTGGTGGAGTACGCGGAGACGGAGAAGATTTTCAAAACGCCTCTGCATCCCTACACCAAGGCCCTGTTCTCTGCCATTCCCGTACCGGATCCGGACTACCAGATGAACCGGATCATTCTGGAGGGCAGCATTCCGTCTCCTGCTAATCCTCCCACGGGCTGTAAGTTCCATACCCGCTGCCATGAGTGCATGGAGGTCTGCAAGCATGTGGCTCCCGAATGGCAGGAGGTTGAGGAAGGGCATTTCTGTGCCTGCCATCTGTACAACAGCCCGGAAAAAAATAAGGAGCTGGATCAGCTGGTAGCGGAAGCGGTAAAGAACGTGGAGGCCATATCCGGGGATAAGTGAGTTCCCGAAAGGAGAAGACATTGAAAAAGCAGCGTGAAGAATACGAAGATGACGGTCATGTGATTGCCAACATGAACGTGGAGGGGATGCCCTGGTACCGGAAGGAAGAAAAGTGGCATTCCAAGGGAAAGAAGGATCCCAGGTTTACCAGGGAGCAGACGAAGTTTATTATCCTGGGAACCCTGAAGGCAGCGTTGCTGATTGCCGGTGCTTTTCTGGGTGCGTTCTTCCTGTTTATTCTGCTGCTGTGCATTGTTGCCTGGATTCGATATTAAAGGAAAGCCGGTCATGGGAAGTTCCTCCCATGACCGGCTTTTCAGGCAATTAAGGAATTCCAGTTTTTGGAATTTCCCAGCATCTTCCGTCACCTGTGGCTTTTATATCATACAGAACTGAAAAAGCCCAGCTCTTGCTGGACTTTTTCGTAAGGCTGGCGAAATGACTCAAATCGTTTCATTTTCCCCAAGAGAGAAAATGCATTTGGGTCAGCAGAGACGGCAGGCTACATAATGGCCATTGCCATTTATATCCTTTAGCGCGAAATCCGCGACGCGGCATTCATCAGTCGCCATGGGACAGCGATCCGCAAAACGACAACCGGGCTTTGGATTGATGGGGCTGGTTACTTCGCCCTTGAGAACCTTCAATTCCTGACGGTCCCGGATGCTGGGCATGGGAATGGCAGCCAAAAGCGCCTGAGTATAGGGATGCTTGGGATTGCTGAAAAGTTCGTCGGTGGGACACATTTCCACACACTGCCCCAGATACATAACCGCGATACGCTGGCTGATGTGTTTAATAACACTTAGGTCATGGGTTACAAACATATAGGTAAGGCCCATGTTTTCCTGCAAGTCCATCATAAGGTTCAGAATCTGGGCCTGAATGGACACGTCCAATGCCGATACAGGTTCATCACAGACGATAAATTCCGGGTCAATGGCCAAGGCTCTTGCTATTCCCACGCGCTGTCTGCGGCCACCATCCATCTCGTGGGGGAACGTGTTGACAAAGCGGGGAGCAAGACCAACGGTATCCATTAACATTTCCACCCGTTTTTGACGCTCTGCCGCAGATTTGAACCGGCGGCTGACGATCATAGGTTCTTCAATGATCTCGCTGACGGTCATACGGGGATTCAGGGAGGTGAATGGATCCTGGAAGATGATCTGCATTTTGGATCGCATTTCGTGCATCTGTTTTTTGCTGTAATTTACGATATTTTCACCGTTATACAGGATCTGCCCGCCGGTAGGCTCCAAGAGGCGGAGAATGGTTCGGCCAAGTGTGGATTTACCACATCCGGACTCCCCAACAACGCCCAGAGTTTCGCCCTTTTCGATGCTGATATTGATTTTGTCAACCGCGTGCAATACACCTCTTGGCGTGTCAAAATATTTTACCAGATCAACTGTTTGAATCAGAGGTGTACTCATTTACTTGACCTCCTTCTGTTGTGCCTCATCCTCAAAGAGGAAGCACTTGATTTTATGGCTGCCAAAGTCGTACATGGGGGGAGCTTCTTTCAGACAGCGCTCGGTACAATGGGAGCATCGATCCGAAAAACGGCAGCCGGGGGGAAGCTGCGAGGGGTCGGGCATCAGACCATCGATAGGCTTGAGCCGTCTTGCCTTGGATTTCAGATCCGGGATGGAGCCAAACAGGCCCACAGTATAGGGATGATGCTTATC
>CAYMWT010000207.1:0-4572 GCA_964394055.1 uncultured Oscillospiraceae bacterium | reverse complement strand
CAGTCCAGGCCATGGGATGTGTGGTTCGGATCCTCGTCCTGGCCGCAGACCAGCTTGCGGTTGTAGCAGCCGGCGTTATGGATGTGCTTGTCACAGACCAGGATGCCTCTTCCACCTACCAGTTCAAACTTGAATCCGTTTCATCTTTGGCGCAGATTAAGTTGTAGCATCCACCCTCGATGGAGTGCTGATGCTCCTCCTTGTCGCATGTGAGATAACACTGCCAACCCTCAGAGTTATGTACATGCTCGATGTCTTTTGCGGAAGGAATGTCGGCTGTGACGGCATATGGCTGGATCCCCGCCGTTTCTTCTGCCTGTGTGACAGGCAGAATGTTCAGCAGCGTACACAGAACCAACAAAATTCCAATCAGTTTCCGTGAAACACTTTTTTCATACCCTCTGGTTAAGCGTGTTCGCTTAACCATTCCCCCTTTTCTTTCTAGGTTGTCTGTTTTTTACACGAGAAACGCCCCGGGAAACAGCGTTACCGCCGCGTTTCTCGTCCCCTCACGATATTTCTCCCTCACCATGAAGATGTATCGTATTTGGTTTTTGGTGGAAAGGATCTGCTATGCGTTCTTTTGCAGAGATTTTATAATGTCGACTACGAGCTCGTTTTCCTTGTTTTCGTGGGAACGCTTCACCACATCCTGCAACAGGGTATCCGCAGACACATCCAGGGCATTTGCAATGTTTATAAAGGTCTCCAGCTTCGGAGGCTTTACGCCGCGCTCGATCACGCTGATATGCGTGGAGCTAAGGTCAACAATTGCCGCCAGGTCTTCCTGTGTAAGATGCTGCTTTTCTCTAGCCATTTTTATCCTGCTTCCGATGGCACCCAAATCCATGAGAACACCCCCTTCCAGAATAAAATGCTGTTTTGGAGTCAATATAATTTGCTTTTTCAGTTAATTATAATCTAGAAAAATCTGGTAACACAGAATCTAAAATGACGAATTTTCGCTCTAGAAGAACGAGTGAAATAGAAAGTCAAAAAATCGGCATAGTTTCGAAAAAACAGGCAAATCCAGGAAAAACCATCGGGGTGGATTCAGTGACCCATTTCAGGGCTTTTCAGGCGTTTCTCCTGGGAAAATTCTTGTAAAAGTTTCAAAAAGGTATAAAATAGTAGCATTTTGTAAACAGCAAAAAGACACAATCCTGGATACATTTTGTATCCGGGATTGCGTCCTAATTTGGTGCGGGCAACAGGACTCGATTGCCTTTCCCGCCTTGCGGGAAAGTAAGGGGGCAGCCAGTTTTTGAACCGGCTGCCAGAACTGCCCACCGGGCAGTTCCATTTAGATGGGTTCGAGTCCTCTGCAACGTAAAAAATCTGAGACACCCTTTAAGGGATATCTCAGATTTTGGTGCGGGCAACAGGACTCGAACCTGCACGCTCTCGCAGTGGAACCTAAATCCACCGAGTCTACCAATTCCACCATGCCCGCAAATATTGAGTTGAAAGTTGAAAGTGAAAAGTGGAAAGTTATTGCTTCGCAGACTTAATAATGCTTGTCGGCAGCGAATCCCTTTTCAGATACCATCCTTGCGCCCTAACTATCCATTTTCCACTTTCAATTTTCAACTTATACATCATTCTACCATACCCCGGGGCGGTTGTCAATTCACAGCCGCCCCAGGTTTTTCTCAATTTTTCCACTTGCCGATCAATGCCCGGATCTGGGCGGTCAGCTTGGCGTTGTCCTTGTTCGTCCGTCCCTTCCGGGCAAGCACCAGCGCCAGCAGCTCCTCCGCCGCGGCCACCATCTCCTGATACACCTGCCGGGCCCGCTGGCTGCCCTTGAAGACGGCCTGACGGTCAATGCGAATGCCCTCGGTGTATACCGTAAGCCGTCCGGTGAGCAGATCATATTCCGTGCCGCTGTAGGGGGCCTGGGCGTTGTAGCCCAGGGATTCCAGGGCAGAGCGGAAGGCTTCACAGCTATTTTCATCTCCATGGTTCACAAACACCATTTGGGGCTTTTCCCGGAACCCGGACAGCCAGCTCAGCAGACCATCCCGGTCAGCGTGACCGGAGGTGCCATGGAGGGTGGCAATCTCCGCGTTTACCGCGATTTCTTCCCCAAACAGCCGGACGGAGGATACACCCCGTTGCAGCCGACTGCCCAGGGAGCCTTCCGCCTGATAGCCGACGAACAGGATCACGCTTTCCTTGCGCCACAGGTTGTGCTTCAAATGATGGCGGATCCGGCCCGCCTCGCACATGCCGCTGGCAGACAGGATCACCTTGGGCTGGGGATCGGCGTTGATCAGCTTGGAATCGTCGGAGGTGACGCTCAGCCGCAGACCGTCAAACCAGATGGGGTTGATGCCCTGACGGATCAGATTCTGGGTTTGCTCGTCAAAGCTTTCGTGATTGCATTGGAGGAAAATTCCCGTTGCCTCCACAGCCAGGGGGGAGTCTACATACACCGGGAAGCCGTCATGCCCCGTTACCAGGCCCTGCTGCTTGATCTCCCGGATGGCATAGAGCATTTCCTGGGTGCGACCCACGGCAAAGGCGGGGATCACCAGATTGCCGCCCCTGTCCAGGGCACGCTGGATGGCACCCGCCAGCTGCTCCAGAGCGGTGCCCGGATCCTTTTCGTGGAGCCGGTCGCCGTAGGTGGATTCAATGACCAGATAGTCCGCGTCCAAAACCGGCTGAGGATCCCGGATGATGGGCTGGTTGGCGTTTCCCACGTCGCCGCTGAATACGATCTTTTTGGTCACCCCGTTTTCCGTCAGCCACAGCTCGATGAAGGCGGAACCCAGCAGATGCCCCGCGTCTGTCAGGCGCAGCACCACGTCCTCCGCAACCTGACGGGGTGTATCATAGGCACAGGGCCGGAACAGCCGGATGGCGGCCAGAGCGTCGTTCACGGTGTAGGCCGGGGTGATGGGCGCTTCTCCCGCGCGCTCCGCCTTCCGGGATTGCCACTGGGCCTCGGATTCCTGGATGTGGGCAGAGTCCCGGAGCATGATGCTGCACAGGTCGCAGGTGGCTTCCGTGGCGTAAATGGGGCCGGAGAAGCCATCTTTTACCAGCTTGGGCAGCATTCCCGAGTGGTCGATGTGGGCATGGGTGAGAAACACCGCCTCGATCTGATTGGGGGCCACAGGCAGGGGCATGTTCTGGAAGACATCCGTACCCTGCTCCATGCCGCAGTCCACCAGATAGTACCTGCCGCCTACAGTCAGAAGGGTACAGCTTCCTGTGACCTCGTGGGCCGCACCGATAAACTGGATTTTCATAGTCAGCGCCTCCTCGTTTTTTATTATTATAGCACATTCCCGGGCCCGGAGGAAGAGATTCTGTTAATTTTTCCAGTCAGCCTTTAAAAATGGCCCTTGGAAAATGGGAACAAATGTGCTATGATATCCGGTAGAGGTGAGCGCTATGGATGAAACCAAGGAAACCCCGGACGAGTCCCGGGAGGAATATGTGCCCCGGCCTGCCTGGCAGGTATGGGCGGCACGGCTGGGTGTGGTGCTGATGGTTCTGTTCGTGATCTATCAGATTCTCAGCATTGCCAGAGGCGGCCTGTAATGAAGATTTTGGGAATCGACCCCGGCTACGGCATTACAGGCTTCGGCCTGATCGAGGCCCAACGGGGACAGTATCGCCTTTTAAACTGCGGGGCCATTACCACGCCCCCCAATACGGACTTTTCCTGGCGGCTGGAGGTCATCTATAACGACATGACCCAGCTGCTCATGGTAGCCCAGCCGGAGGCGGTGGCCATTGAAGAGCTGTTCTTCGGCCAGAACGTCACCACCGGCATCGGCGTTGCCCAGAGTCGTGGGGTGATTCTGCTCGCCATCCAGCAGGCCCATGTGCCGGTATACCAGTATAAGCCCATGCAGGTCAAGCAGGCAGTGGTGGGCTACGGAAACGCCACCAAGCACCAGGTCCAGGACATGACAAAGCGGCTGCTGGGGCTCGCCGCCATGCCCAAGCCGGACGACGCCGCTGACGCCGTGGCCATCGCCCTGTGCCACGCCCGTTCCAGCACGTCCTTACTGGCCAGAGCGCAACAGGGACGATAAATCGGAATTTGAAGCGCAGGGCGCTTCCCCCCAATGCGTTACCTATGCTGCGGCAAGCCAGAACTTTATCTCTCGGTAACGCAGCGTGGTTCTGACCGGTAAATCAGTATTTATTGATAAAAGTGGAGGAAATTATTATGGAACAGATTTGGAAAGAAATGTTTCATGCGGCAAAAGCAGTACAGAATGGGCGGCAAATATCTGATTATGTAGATGCGGGAGGAGTAGCCGCTGCAATACTATCATCATCGGGGAAAATATACGTGGGCGTTTGTGTAGATACTTGCTCTACACTTGGAATATGTGCTGAAAGAAATGCGATTTTTAATATGATAACAAATGGAGAACAGGAAATTAAAAGAGTGCTTGCAATCATGCCAAACGGAAAATCCGGCGCTCCATGTGGTGCTTGTCGGGAATTGATGGTTCAGCTTATGCCCAATAGTTATCAGGAAATTGAAGTGCTGATGGATTTTGAAACAGAGGAAATCGTTACTCTTGGTGAACTTACTCCTAA